>CAZPKJ010000039.1:0-18916 GCA_964587075.1 uncultured Flavobacteriaceae bacterium
AAAAAATCGGGAAAAGGTTAATGGAAAAATGCCTTGCATTTGCAAAAGAGGAAGGATTTGACCACATGTGGTTGGGTGTTTGGCAGAAAAATGACCGTGCCATCCGTTTTTATAAAAACTGGAATTTCGAAGTTGTGGGTTATAAAAAATTTGTGATCGGCAATGAGGTGAATGATGATTTTGTAATGGCTCTTAATTTACAGGATTTTTGAGTCATATTTTAAAGCTGAATTAAAAATTATTGTCATAAATGATAAAGCAGGTTTATAAATTAGGCTCATTAATTTTACATCAGGTTAAAAGGTTTGGCCGTGAACATGATGTAGAGGAGTATCGGAAAAGTTTTGGTGATTTGGCTGTCAATGAAAAAAGATTCTTCAATATTGGTGCCGGCGATTTTTTTCATCCCTGCTGGACCAATGTCGATCATCCGTCCATGGTTAACAGCGGCATGAAACATGAATTTATTCCCCTCGAATTCTTTGATCACAAACCATTACCTGTTCAGGATAACCTTGCCGAACTGGTATATTGCAGCCATGCCATTGAACATGTGGACAATGATTCTGTATCATTTCTGTTCAGGGATGTTTTCAGAATGCTAAAAAAAGGAGGTACTTTCAGAATTGTTGTGCCGGATATAAAATTATCGTATCGGGCCTGGCAGCGGGGCGACAGGAAATTCTTCTTTTGGATCGATGAAGATTTTGCAAACAACAACATCGAAAAACAGTGCCTGAATACACCCATGTCGAAGGCTTCGCTTTCGCAGATATGGCTCGAGGATTTTGCCGCTGAGGCATCCGAAATAGCACTGGTCGGGTCACCTTCCCGGATCAGTGATGAAACGCTGAAAAAACTTTTTAACGAAAAACCTTTTGATGAAGCCCTCGACTTTTGTATCAGCCATTGTACTATAGAAAATCAGAAAAAATATCCATACCGTCACATGAACTGGTTTCACTTTGCCAAACTGGAGAATATGCTCAGGGAATGTGGGTTTTCGAAAGTGCAGCAGTCAGCTTACCTGCAGTCGGACGTGGCGGTATTGCGTAACCCGGCTTATTTCGATCAAACGTTACCCCAGTTATCGATGTATGTTGAAGCGGTAAAGCAGTAATAAATCTGGTATTAACTGCAAAAGCGGGAGCAGGTGTTTCGTGCCCCCGCTTTCGCGGATGTCAGGTTTTATTTTAGAACTACTTTTTCGTGGCGCCATTTTTCACCCTGTTTTATTTGCACCAGGCAGGTACCTCTTGAATTGCCCTCTATGTTATAGCTTTTATTGAAAACACCATCATTCAGGTTGATTTGTTCATTTACAATTTCGCGCCCTCTTGAATCTAATATCCGTACCCACACCGGTTCGTTATATGGGGTTTTGAATGAAATTTCAATTTGCCCCCGGGTTGGATTTGGATACAGGTTGAATTCAGTCACATCCAGCTGGTACGATTCGGACTTGTTAAAAGACTTTTCTATGACCGGTTGGTCGGGGGATAAAACAGGTTCTTCGGGCTGAACCGGCGCCGGAGGTACGGGGGAAGCAGTTCCTTGGTCAGGACTTTTTACCACGTTTACCCGCTTTTCGGGACTATTTTCGTGGTCGCGAAAAATTTTAATCTCCTTTTTTACGACACCATTGCCACCATCATCCTCCGTTTCAATAATGACAACACGAGGTTCTCCTGCTATTTTTTTATCGCCCTCAGGTCCCTTTTTTATTATCACTTTTTCGTTGCCGTTACCATCAGCTTCCTTCTCAACTTCTACCCACATAAAGGAGGATTTATTTTCCGTTTTTTGCTTTTTCCGTTCTTCCCGCACAGCTTTTTTTTCGTGTTCCATATCCTGTTTGTGGTCGTTCATTTCAATACGGATTCGCTTCATGTCGTCTTTCATTTTTTTGAGATCCTGTTCGGGAATATCAACGTCGGGAATTTCAAATTCATATTCGAAGCCGTGTGGCGCTACCGGCTTCATATGAATATTCATGTCATGCGATTGCATAAATGACTCCATTTCCTCCCGGCTGCCAAAAGTAGTGTCAATGTTCACCGGCTCGCCGTTTTTGTCAATATTCAGCACAATATGATATTTTCGTTTATCCTGTGCCAGGGTAAATGTTGTTTGTAATAACAGCAGTAATGTCGTTACCAAAATGATGGATTTAGTTTTCATAATTGATTTTTTTTAGATTAAGTATTTTTTCACGACACAAAATTATTTTGTCATGGCAGTATTTCAGGTTAACAGGGGGTTAATGACCGTTAATGAAATGTTAAACTGTAGGCATTTTGATAACATGCTTACTGATTTATCATTTCTTTGATGTAAACATTGGTTGATTTACTTTTGCTTTTCATTTACATCCGAATATGGCCGCAACTACTTCGTATCCTAAAGACAAAATAAAAATCCTGCTCCTGGAGGGAGTTCATGATGCCGCTATCCGGTTGTTTGAATCCTGCGGGTATAAATCGGTTGAAGTGGTAAAAGGGGCCCTTTCGGGAAGTGCGCTGGCGCAAAAAGTGAAAACGGCGCACCTGTTAGGGATACGTTCAAAGACCAGGCTGACGGCAGAAATTCTCCTCGATGCTCCAAAGCTGCTGGCTGCAGGGGCATTTTGCATAGGCACCAACCAGATAGATTTACAGGCTGCAACCCGGTCGGGGGTAACCATTTTCAATTCTCCTTACTCCAATACACGTTCGGTTGCCGAAATGGTAATAGGATTAAGCATTTCGTTGCTCCGGAAAGTGCCCGAAAAGAATGCCGCCGCACATCGGGGCGAATGGCTCAAAAGCAGCGACGGATGCCGTGAGGTACGCGGAAAAACACTGGGTATTATTGGCTACGGCCATATTGGTTCGCAGGTATCGGTAATGGCCGAAAGCATTGGCATGCGGGTAATATTTTTTGATGTTGAACCCAAGTTGATCATGGGCAACGCGCGGCAGGTAAACTTGCTCGATCAGCTTTTGAAGCAGTCGGATATTGTTACCCTGCATGTGCCGGGGCTCAATTCCACTTCGGGAATGATGGATTCGGCCAAATTGAAAAAGATGAAACCGGGCTCAGTGCTCATTAACCTGAGCCGGGGTGATGTGGTGGACCTGGCAGCGTTGAAACACGAACTTTTAAAGGGCCATATTGCCGGTGCCGGCATTGATGTATTTACCAACGAACCCGAAAAATCGGGCGATGCTTTTAATTGTATTCTCAGTGGCCTTCCCAATGTAGTATTAACGCCCCATATTGGAGGCTCTACTCTGGAAGCCCAGGAAAATATTGGGATAGATGTAGCTTCTAAACTGATCAGTTTTTTAGAAACAGGTTCAACAACCGGTTCACTTTCGGTTCCCCCGCTAAGCCTTCCGGTTCAGCAGGAGGCTCACCGGTTGCTGCACATTCATAAAAATGTACCCGGTGTGTTGGGACAGATAAACGGCCTGCTGTCAAAGCTCAAAGTGAATATTTTGGGCCAGTATCTGAAAACCAATAACGAAATCGGCTATGTGGTGCTCGATGTCGATAAAAAAACATCCGCGAAAGCGCTGACCGAATTAAAAAAAATTAAACAAACCATTAAAGTACGCGAACTATATTAACGGCTGTTACAGCTGTATGGTTATTGGATTTGCAGCTGACGTTTATACATTTGAATGGTGTTTTCGAGCCCGAAATACAACGCATCGCTTATCAGGGCATGTCCGATTGAAACCTCCTGCAGGTAAGGTACACGGGAAGCAAAGAATGCGAGATTCTGCAAGTTCAGGTCGTGACCTGCGTTTAGCCCTAAGCCGTTAGCATGTGCCACCTTTGCAGCTTCCGAAAATGGCTTTACAGCCGTTTCGGGGTTTGAGTTGAAGCCTGTAGCATAACTTTCGGTGTATAATTCCACGCGGTCGGTACCGCAGGCGGCGGCATTTTCTATCAGGGCTGATCCGGTTTCAATAAAAACCGAAACGCGGATACCCGCATCCTTAAATCTTTTTATGGTTTCGGTGAGGAAATCACGGTTCTTTACCGTATCCCATCCCGCGTTTGAAGTAATAGCACCGGGGGGATCGGGAACAAGGGTTACCTGGGCGGGTATTACGGAAAGAACCAGTTTGATAAAATCGTCAGAAGGATAACCTTCAATATTAAATTCGGTAGCAACTACTTTTTTTAAATCAATAACATCGGAATACCGAATATGTCGTTCGTCGGGACGGGGATGTACGGTGATGCCGTCGGCGCCAAATCGTTCGCAATCTGTGGCAGCTTTCACAACATTGGGTATGTTTCCGCCCCGTGCATTGCGGAGGGTAGCTATCTTATTGATATTTACACTTAGCTTTATCATATTGATTAAAAGTATTATTCAGCGGCAGGCTTTCATCATGCAAATGTATTATGTTTGTGCCGATACAACCATTTTAATGGTTTATTCGTTTTATAACTGATGTTGCTCCGAAACCTGATAAAAGATAATATTCCGCCACTCAAAGCGGGAGATACTGCCAGTACCGCCCTTAAATGGATGCAGGAATTCAGGCATAGCATGCTCCCTGTTATTGGTGAAGGAGGGTATATGGGTATGGTTCACGAAAAGGACCTGGTGAAGGCCGGGGATCTTAATGTACCCCTGGTGAATTTATCGGTACCTTTCAGCAGGCTTTATCTGAATGAATATCAGCATGTATTTGATGCCGTTAAATTTTCGGCCAACAACGATTTTACCCTGATTCCGGTACTGAATGAACAGGGTGTTTACATGGGACTGGTAACCATTATGGACATTATTAAAATGCTTGCCGAAGCCAATTCGGTTCAAAACCCCGGTGGAATAGTAGTGCTGGAGGTTGATAAAAGTAATTATGCCCTGAGTGAAATAACGAGGATAGTGGAAGCCGAAGGAGCGCAGATTCTCAGTTCACATGCAACCATCGGCCCTGATCCCAATATTGTGGAAGTAACATTAAAAATTAATAAGATTGACCTTACCCGGATACTTGCAGGATTTTACCGGAATAATTTTGAAGTCAAGGCTTCCTATCATCAAAGCGAATTTCAGGATGATTTACAATCGCGCTACGACGCATTTATGAATTATCTCAAAATGTAACTTTGCTGAAATTACTCTTGAATGCCACTCGCCAGGTTAGTTTTTCCGGTATTGATTTTTTTATTCGGAATACCTGCTGCCGCAGTTTGTAATGATTCCTTTCGCACAGCAGCCGATTCGCTTTCTGATACGGATACTGTTATTGTGGATCAGCTGCTCATTACCGGCAATAAGATCACCCGGCTTTCGGTAATCAGCCGTGAGATGGTGTTACATGAACACGATACGTTGTCGTATTATGTTTTCAGAAGGGCCGCCGAACGTACCCGCGAAAACCTGATGAATACAGGGCTTTTCAATTTTGTAAATATTACCCATCAGCTCACCGGCAACCGGAAGCTGATTGTAATAGTTGATATATCAGAACGATGGTACATTTTCCCTGTTCCAATTTTTGAACTCGTCGACAGGAATTTTAATGAGTGGATACGCTCGGGCGACGCATCACGTGTTAATTACGGCTTTTATTTAAACTGGGATAACTTCAGGGGAATGAATGAATCGATGCGGCTGCAGTTTAAATGGGGATATTCGCAACGGATTGGCATTTCGTATAATATTCCGTTTATAAATAAAAACCAGGAAGAAGGATTACAGTTTAACCTAACCTTTGCTCGAAACCGCGAAGTAGGATATAAGGTGCGCGAAAGTAAACTATTGCGGTATAAAGATGATGGTTTTGTGAGGAAGGATGTATCGGCCGGGTTCCGGTATACGCAGCGGGCCGGATTTTATAACTATAACAGTTTCACCGCCGAATACCGGTACAATCAGATAAACGACAGTGTTTCAGTTTTGAATCCCGAATATTTGGGGCAGGGAGTAAAAGTGCAGGAACAAATACTGATAGCGTGGCAATTTCGGCGCGACCGCCGCGACTTTAAGGTATATCCGCTTAAAGGATATTTATTCGATTTTGACGCGGTTAAAAATGGTATCGGGTTACTGCAAAATGAACCCGACCTGTTATACCTCCAAACGCAGGTAAAATATTATACCCCATTGGCACCCCGGTGGTATGTGGCCACCTCGGTTAAGGGAAAACTTTCGGGCCAGAGTGAATCCTCCTATTTTAATCAGCGTGGCTTTGGTTTTGGAAACGATTTTATCAGGGGATATGAATATTATGTTATTCCCGGTCAGAATTATTTTTTATCCCGCAACAGCGTAAAGTTTGCCCTGTTGCCCACACGGGTAATTGTGCTGCCGTTTTCGATTCTCGAAAAATTCAGAACCATACCATACGCTTTTTACCTGAATGCCAATTTTGATGCGGGTTTTGTACGCGACCGCCAGTTTAAGCACGACAATCCGCTTGCCAACAAATGGCAGTACGGGTATGGATTGGGTATAGATTATGTTACCTATTACAGCCTGGTGTTCCGGGTTGAATATTCGATAAATAAATTTGGTGAAAAGGGATTTTTTCTGCACTTTACAGCACCCATTTAACTCATGTAATCCGTTATGAAAATTGCCATCTATGGCCGTTCGGGCACCTCAGCAACTATTCCCTACACGGGTGTCCTTCTGGGTGAGTTGCAAAAAGCCGGAATCGAAGTCATATTGTATCATCCGTTTTATAATTACCTGAAACATCAGTCGGTTTCAAATTTACCCAAACAAACCTTTTCAACCCATGATGAACTCAGGGGGCAGGTTGATTTTTTGTTTACCCTTGGCGGGGATGGAACCCTGCTGGATACCGTTTCACTTATCCGCGACAGCGAAATACCAATTGTTGGAATTAATACCGGGAGGTTAGGCTTTTTAGCCAGTATTTCAAAAGATAATATTTCGGCATGTGTTGAAGCGATACAGGCCGGGCGATTTGATCTGGATAAAAGGTCGCTGGTAAGGCTTGAAACATCTAAATCGCTTTTTGGTGAAGTGAATTATGCCCTCAATGAAATAACCATTCATAAAAAGGACAGCTCCTCCATGATCATTATTCACACATATTTGAATGGTGAATACCTGAACAGCTACTGGGCCGATGGATTGATTATAGCTACACCAACCGGATCAACAGGGTATTCACTCAGCTGCGGCGGCCCGATTATAGTCCCGCAATCCGAAAATTTTGTCATCACCCCAATTGCCCCCCATAACCTTAATGTACGTCCTATCGTAGTATCCGACAAGTATGTGATATCGCTCGAAGTTGAGGGGAGAAGTCAGTACTTCCTGGCTTCACTCGACTCGCGGTCGGTCACCATTGATTCTTCTATTCAATTGGCTGCCAGGCGCGAAGACTTTATGGCGAGCATAGTAAGGTTACACAATGAAAACTTCCTGGGCACTCTCCGGAATAAATTGATGTGGGGACTGGATGTAAGAAATTAGTAACCGATAGTTGTTAATAAGTTTAACCTGTACAAAAATATTGTTATTTTTGTCCTTGATCTTATCAAAAGTCATGATGAAGAAACTACAAATCATATTATTGGTTTCCGTGCTGCTAATCCCCGGAATTGTTGAGGCTCAGCGGTATAAGCAACGGTGGAAAGCGTATCGGTCCGAAGTTCATTTTGGAGCCGGTGCCACTAATTTCCTGGGAGAGCTGGGAGGTGCCGACGCCATTGGAACGGATTACTTTAAAGATTTGGAAATCAATCAAACACGTATTGCCATTCAGGCTGGTTTACGGTACAAACTCAGCCAGATGTTTGCCTTAAACACCCATTTTGCCTATGGTAAAGTTTCGGGAGATGACGCCCTGACCAAAGAGTTTTTCAGAAATTACAGGAACCTGAATTTTAAGTCGAATATTTACGAACTGGGGAGCAATTTTGAATTTGCATTCATTCGCGAGTCGGTTGGGCACCGTTACCGCTTAAAAGGTGTACGGGGGCAGCGCGGTTTCGAAATGTCGGCTTACGGATTTGTTGGTATTGCCGGATTCTACTTTAGCCCAAAGGGCCAGATTGACGGAGAATGGGTAAAGCTGCGGGATTTAAATACCGAGGGACAGGGACTAACCAGCACGCGTAAAAAATACAGTAATATTCAAGTCGCCATTCCGTTGGGAATTGGCTTTAAATATAGTTTCGACCGCCGCTGGGGAATAGGATTGGAGTATGGCATTCGCAAAACATTTACCGACTATATTGATGATGCCAGTAAAACATATTACGATAACAATACCCTCTTTATTCAAAAAGGTGCTTTGGCTGCGGCTATGGCCGATAAATCCGACAAGCAGTTTCCTTACATAACAGCGGCCGGTGAACAGCGTGGCGATCCGAGAGATAAAGACTCTTATATGTTTGCAATTATCAGTATCAATTATAAACTTCGCACCGGCCGTTCAGCCTACCCGATGTTCTGATTTTGTTAAAGAAATAATTGATTTGTAACGGCGTTTGTTTACCAGTTTACTTGCCGTGATTTGCTGATGTTGAAATTCAAAATTCCGCTTATTTTACTCTTTTGCTTCTCTGGTTACCTGGCTGTTTCTCAAAGTTCAGAAGTTGGTTTGCTGCTTGGTACCGCAACTTACAAAGGTGAGTTGAACAATTCACTCTTCAACCCGAAATTGATTAAGCCTGCAGCAGGTGTTTTATACCGTAAAAACATTAACAGCCACTGGGCCCACCGGCTTGGGGTAAGTTACGGGCGCGTGTATGCCGACGACGCACTGTCGGATGACGAATACCGCAAACGGCGCAATCTTTCGTTCAGGTCGAGTATTTGGGATTTCCATTACTATTTGGAATTCAATTTTTTACCTTATCAAATTGCCAATAAGAATACCTTTTTCGCCCCATTCGTTTTTGCCGGGCTGAATGGGTATATTTTTAACCCGCAAGCCGAGTATAACGGCCAGTGGTATAATTTGCAACCTCTGGGTACCGAAGGGCAGGGCACTTCGGCTTATTCGGACCGGAAAAAATATAACAGGCTTCAGGTGGCAATCCCTTTCGGGGGAGGAGTTAAGTTTCGCATATCAAGGCGGTTTGGTTTGACCGTTGAAGCGGCAGCCCATCGCCTTTTCACCGATTACCTGGATGATGTGAGTACAACCTACGCCGACAAGGATTTGCTGGAAACGGCCAGTGGCGAAATTTCAGCTATATTATCCGATCGCAGCCTTGATGGTCAGGCGTTAAACAACACAGACCGGCAACGGGGCAATGCTTCCGATAACGATTGGTATATGTTTACAGGTATTACCATCAACTATTCCTTATCGAAAAAATACAACGACAACTGTTCGCCTTTCAAAGGCAAACTAAGGTGATTTCAGGTGGCAGCCTGATGGTTATTTTGATTAACTTTGCACCTTCTTTTTAAAAATGAGTGTCAGGAAACTAATTGATCCCGAAAAACTTCCGGGCCATGTTTGCATCATCATGGATGGCAATGGCAGGTGGGCCAAAAAACAGGGGAAAATACGCACATTCGGTCATCAGAATGGTGTTATTGCCGTTCGCGATACCGTTGAGGGTGCGGCTGAACTTGGAATTAAGTTTCTTTCGCTTTATGCATTCTCAACCGAAAACTGGAAACGGCCGCGCTGGGAGGTTGACGCGCTTATGGAATTACTGATTGGTACCATCAGTAAAGAAACAAAAACCCTGATGGACAATAATATCAGGCTAAAGGCAATTGGCGATACCGACAGTCTGCCGGTTAAATGCAGGAAGCAACTGCATGATACCATTGAAACTACCGCTTCCAACACACGAATGACCCTGGTTCTGGCGTTAAGTTACAGCTCGCGGTGGGAAATTACAGATGCAGTAAAGCAGATTGCCCAAAAAGTGAAGGAAGGAAAAGTACAACCTGAAAATATCAACGACGAATTGTTCGCATCCCATTTGTGCACCAGTTTTTGTCCTGACCCCGAATTGCTCATCCGCACCAGCGGCGAATACCGGGTCAGTAATTTTATGTTGTGGCAGCTTGCCTATACCGAATTATTTTTTACCGATAAGTTATGGCCCGATTTCCGACGGGAGGACTTTTATGAAGCCATTCTGGATTTTCAGAAGAGAGAACGTCGTTATGGTATGGTTACCGAACCCAATTCAAATGTGTGATTATGATTAGAAGTTTTTTACTGCTGCTGATGTTTTTGTCGATGATCTCATCATGCCTGATCGCCCAGGTTTCGGTTATTGGTGAAGAGGAAATCAAAATTGATTTCTCCAACCCCCGGGAGTTTGAAATTGGAGGTATCACCGTTTCGGGAATCAAATTTCTCGATGAAAAAGTATTAATTACTCTCACCGGCCTTTCGGTTGGCGATAAAGTAAGGGTACCCGGCGATAAAATTGCAAAAGCCATCGAAAATTTGTGGAAGCAGGGATTGCTTTCGGATATTAAAATTGTAGCTACCAAGGTCCAGGACAAGAAAATTTTTCTCGAATTACAACTTCAGGAGCGCCCCCGCCTTTCACGATTTGCTTTCAACGGCGTATCGAAGTCGGAGGCTGATAAACTTCGCGAAAAAATAAAACTGGTTTCGGGTAAAATCATAACGGAGAACCTGATTCAAACCACAAAAAATGAGGTTGAAAAACATTTTGTTGATAAAGGCTTTTTAAATGTGGAAGTCACTATTGAAATAAAAGATGAGGCAAATATGGCCAACAGCCAGATGCTCACCATAAATGTTGCTAAAAATAAAAAAGTAAAAATTAACAGTATCAATTTCACCGGTGTTACCGAATTTCCTGAGGCCAAACTAAGGCGTAAAATGAAAGATACAAAAGTGAAGCACTGGTACCGTTTTTTCAGTACATCAAAATTTATTGAAGAAAATTACGATACCGACAAGGAAAAAATTATTACTGAATACCGTAAAAAAGGATACCGCGACGCCCGCATCGTTTCGGACACGGTTATTAAGTCGGGCCGAAAAGTAGTTGATATTTTTATTAACCTGGATGAGGGGCCGCGCTATTATTTCCGTAACATTAACTGGATAGGTAACACCAAATACCTGGCCCGCGACCTGAACCGAATACTCGACATTCAGAAAGGGGACGTATTCAATCAGAAAAAACTCGACGAAGGTTTATTCGGCAGCCAGTCGGGCCGCGACATTACTTCAATTTACATGGATAACGGTTACCTCTTTTTCCAGGTTACGCCGGTTGAAGTTTCGGTAACCGGTGATTCCATCGACTATGAGATGCGGATTTATGAAGGCAAGCAGGCCATAGTGAACCGGGTAACGGTTACAGGCAATACGAAAACAAATGATAAGGTAGTAATGCGCGAAATCAGGACACAGCCGGGCCAGCTTTTTTCACGCGCCGACATCATTCGTACACAACGGGAGCTTGCCCAATTGGGATACTTCGATCAGGAGAAACTGGGGGTTAATCCGAAACCAAATCCGCGCGATGGTACAGTTGATATAGAGTACGTGGTTGAAGAGCGGCCCTCTGATCAGATTGAACTCTCCGGCGGATGGGGTGCAGGACAAATTGTTGGGACGCTCGGCGTAACGTTCAGCAATTTTTCGGCCAGCAACATGTTCAAAAAAGGCGCATGGACACCACTGCCATCGGGCGACGGACAGCGGCTCAGCCTGCGTGCACAAACCAATGGAAAATTTTATCAGTCATATAGTGCTTCATTTACCGAGCCATGGCTGGGCGGGAAAAAACCCAATTCATTAAGTGTTTCGGTATTCAGGTCCATTCAATCGAACGGACGAAAGAAAAGTGATGCCTCCCGCCAGTCGATTGCCATTAATGGTGTGTCGGTAGGACTGGGCCAGCGCCTCAGGGTTCCCGATGATTATTTTAGTGTCTATCACGAGATCAACTACCAGTATTATGAATTGGATAATTACGGATCAACATTCCTGTTTCCGAATGGCTATGCCAATAACATCAGTTTTCAGGAAACCATCTCCCGGAACTCGGTAGACGCACCTATTTATCCGCGTATTGGTTCCAAATTTTATGTCACGGCACAGGTAACGCCCCCGTATTCGTTGTTTTCGGATATCGACTATGCAACAGCTACCGACCAGGAAAAATATAAGTTCATTGAATATCACAAATGGAAATTTGGCGCTTCATGGTTTACACCCCTTGCATGGAACAAGCTGGTATTAAATGTTAAAGCCGATTATGGCTTTTTGGGCTACTATGATAAAAGTATCGGGGAGTCGCCTTTTGAGCGTTTTTACCTTGGCGGGGATGGTCTTTCGGGATTTTCACTGGATGGCCGTGAAATTATTGCCCAGCGGGGATACCCTAACAATTCGCTGAATCCGCGGGGAGGTGGCACAATTTATGATAAGTACACCATTGAAGTTCGTTATCCGCTCTCTTTGAACCCTTCAGCAACTATATATGCACTTGGGTTTCTTGAAGCGGGAAATGTGTTCGGAAGATTCCGGGATTTCAATCCGTTTAATGTAAAACGGGGTGCTGGGGGCGGAATCAGGATTTTTCTGCCAATGTTCGGCCTCCTTGGCCTCGATTGGGGATACGGATTTGATAATGTGCCTGGGTTTAAGGGTGCTAACGGAGGCGAATTTCACTTTACCATTGGTCAGCAGTTCTAAAAATCTATTAATTTTGCAAACCCTATAAAAATGTTCCCTATGAAAAAGTTAACCGTACTGATGATGTTCGCGATGCTGCTTGCTTCTGCAGTGGTGAACGCGCAAAAATATTGCTATGTCGATACCCAGTACATTCTTGATAACATCACCGAGTATAAAGCCGCTCAGCAGCAGCTCGACCAGTTGTCGATAAACTGGCAAAAGGATATTGAAGCCAAATATGCATTCATTGATAAGTTGTATAAAGATTTCCAGGCTGAACAAATACTGCTCACCGAAGAGATGAAGCGTAAGCGTGAAAATGAAATTATTCAAAAAGAAAAGGAAGCGAAAGAATTTCAAAAGCAAAAATTTGGCTTCGAAGGCGAGTTATTTAAAAAGAAGCAGGAGCTTGTAAAACCCATCCAGGATAAGATTTATAATGCCATCAAGAAAATGGCAACCGACCAGAGTTACGCTGTAGTATTTGATAAGTCGAGCGACCTGATTATGCTTTATGCTAACCCGCGCTATGATAAAAGTGACGACATCCTCAATGCTCTTGGTTATAAAGTAGGTGATAAGGAGAGCGGAGGGTCAGCACCCAAATCAGGTAGCTCCACAGGTACCTCACCCAAAACCAACACGGCCACTCCGGTTCGTGAATCACCGGCAGGCGATAATGATAATTCAAACATCCGACCTAAATAATTTTATAAATCAATAAACTGTATTTTAAAACACCAATCATGACAAAATTCTTTAAACTTGTTGCTTTTGTTTTACTGATAACTGCAACCTCATTAAATGCCCAGCAAGCTTCAAAATTCGGGCACATCAATTCAACACAATTGTTGAGCCTGATGCCCGAAACCAAAATAGCCGACAGTACTTTGCAAAAGTTTGGTGCTTCCCTGGAGGCGCAACTTAAAACCATGACTAACGAGTATCAGGGTAAGATAAGCGATTACCGTGCCGGCGAAGCAACCATGGCTGAGCCCGTAAAGGAGGCAAAAGCGCGCGAAATCAATGAACTTGAACAGCGTATACAGGACTTCCAGGAATCGGCCCAGCAGTCGCTGCAAAAGAAAAAAGAAGAAATATACACACCCATTATTAAAAAAGCGGAAGATGCCATCAAATCAGTTGCTAAAGACAACGCATTCGCTTATATTTTTGACACCAGTGTGGGCGTAGTGTTGTTTGCCCAGGACTCCGACGATATCCTTCCGTTAGTTAAAGATAAACTCAAACTGAAATAAGTCCCGGTTGCGATTATAATTTTAAAGCCATCTTAACCGGATGGCTTTTTTTATTGCTGTTTTATTCGAACTTTCTTTCTTAATTTCGGCCGGTAATGGGAACTAAAAAGCAAAGCGGATCACACGCCCCGATAGGAATTTTTGACTCGGGTATAGGAGGACTGACGGTAGCAAATGCAATCAAAAATATTCTTCCTGATGAATCGTTGATTTATTTTGGCGACACGGCACACCTGCCTTACGGCGATAAGTCCCCCGAAGCAATTATTGGGTACTCCACACGCATTGCCGACTTCTTAATCACACAGGGATGCAAAATGATAGTAATTGCCTGTAATACGGCCTCATCGGTAGCTTACAAGGCTGTTAAGAAGCATTGTGCAAACCGAGCCGTGGTTATTGATGTAATAAACCCGGTAGTTGATAAAGTAAGTACCCGGCGCGGTTCAGCTGTTATTGGTGTTATAGGTACCAGGGGGACTGTCAAGTCAAATGCTTACCCCGTGAAGTTACTCGAAAAGAACCCAGCGTTGCAGGTTGCCTCACTGGCAACACCATTGCTGGCTCCTATGATTGAAGAAGGGTTTTATAATAACAGTATCAGCCAAACCATCATATTTAATTACCTTTCACGTCCAAAGCTTAAAGGAATTGATACACTCATTTTAGCCTGTACACATTACCCCCTTATTAAAAATGAAATCAAAGAGTTTTATAAGAAAGGGATCACTATTGTTGATTCAGCGGAGATAGTTGCTGAGAAGGTAAAATCACAACTGGCCAAAAACAACTTGTTAAACTCCAATGGTGAAACAGTTCATCGTTTTTATATTTCCGACTATACCAAATCATTCGAAAAAAGTACCCGCATATTTTTCCAGGGAAGAATTAAACTGCACCGGATGAATCTCTGGGAGTAGATGGGTGGCGTGTTTAATAAATCAGAAACAAAATAAGCATCATCAGCAAAGTGCTGATCAGGGCAGTGATGCAGTATAGCAAAGCCAGTGCAAACATTTTTAGCAAAGTTTTCGCCCACGATTGCCGGTAAAAGTTCCGGAATGCAAAAAGTGTATAAATAAAAATCACCAGGGTCAACATGTTTTCGGGTTGCCATGGTGTAATAAACTCTATGAGCAAATATATGATACCCGACAAAAAAATAAATGAATGTAAATGAAAGGCAAAAATCAGGTGATCGATATATAGGAACCTGTGCCGGACAAAAAGAAGCTTTAGCAAGAGAGCAAAAACAGGCATTAAGCCGAAGATAATCCAGGGAATTTTTGAAATCAGATAGTCTTTGAAGTCATCGAAATCGGTGGTTGCAATGCGGATCAGTTCATGGTACAGTATCCTGTTCCAGAGTGTTTTTTTAATCTGTAATGAGTCCAGTACCGCATGGGTTTGTGTAACACCTTTTTTAGTCAGTATTCGAATATCGTCAAAGTTGATGGATCTGCCACCCACCGAAATTTGTTCCCGGACGGTCTTTTTCCCATCCGGCTTCAGCGAATCAATAGGAATATAAGCATCCAGTGAATCGAGGCTGGTAATTATGTTTGCGGGAATTTCCGTTACCGAAATGCTGTCGGCAGCACCCGGTTTTACCTTTAAACCGGTTCGTACACCTCCCGAAGCGAAAATGAAATATACAACCACAAGGGTAATAAACATTCTTACCGGGTGCAGGTATTTTTTACGTTTGCCAGCCAGGTATTCACGGGTTAAAAAGCCGGGTTTAAAGAGCAGTGCAGGAACCGATTTTACCAGCTGTGAATCGATAGAAGTAAAACCTTCAACCAGTTCAGCCATCAGCTTTCCAAACGACTGTCGTTTATCGTCGTTTTCCTGGCCGCAGTCAGGACAAAAGTTGAAGGTCTCATCCAATGGCGTGGAGCAATTGGGACAAACGCCGGATTTAATTCGTTTTTTCAAGGCTGGGGGCAAACAGATGTTTTAAATAATCACGAGTTACTACCGGTCGGGCATATACCATTTGGAATACATGATATAGTTATTGGCGATACGTTCGTTCAGTTGCTGAAAATGTTCAGGTGTCATTTGTTTAATTTTTTTAGCCGGTACGCCGGCCCAGATGCTGCCGGGTTCAACAATGGTATTTTCAAGAACCACGGCACCCGCGGCGATCATGGAATTTTCGCCAATCACGGCATGGTCCATTACCACGGCGCGCATACCAATGAGGACGTTATCCTGCAATGTACAACCATGTACAATGGCTGAATGGCCAATAGATACCTGGTTACCAATTATGGTTTTGGCTTTCTGGTAGGTAGCATGAATGACGGCGTGATCCTGTATGTTAACACGATTACCGATAGTAATGGAGTATACATCTCCCCGGATCACGGCATTGAACCAAACCGAACATTCGTCGCCCATCACAACTTCGCCTGTAATGGTGGCATTTTCAGCCAGATAGCAATTTTTTCCAACAATTGGGGTAAATCCCCTGACGGGTAATATGAGTGCCATTTTTTGCGTTTTTCATCAACGAAGATAAGCTTTGACTGGGAAAATTATTAATTTTACCTGATTCCATGATTCGAGGATTAAAATATCTGTTACTGGGTTGTTTCCCGTTTTTATTTGGTTCGTGTACCGATGACGAAACATTTCCGGTAACTCCGGAGATTGGATTCAAGTCGCTGGAAAAATTCACCAATATAAACGGCCTTGATTCGTTGATGCTGACATTTTCATTTACCGATGGCGATGGTGATTTGGGTTCGCCGGAATCGGATGTCACTTCACGCGATATTTTTGCTAAGATTTTTGAGCGTAAAAATGGAGTTTTTGTTGAGGCGGTACTGGCTGCGCCACTGGAGTACCGGTTGCCTTATTTGCAACCCAGCGGTAACAATCAGTCGTTAAAAGGCGATATTAAAATTAATATCGACTATAATGTTCTTCAGCCCAATGATACTATTTATTATACTTTGTACATCAAGGACCGGGCGGGACACAAAAGCAACCAGATCACCACCACCACGATAGTTACCCGCATTCAATAATTGCGTAATTGATACATGTAGGAGGAGTATTTGGCAATTGCGGAAGTGGGGGTGTTATTTGCTATTGGTAAACCGAAATTCCAAAGAGACCACGTTTGCACGAAGCGACTAGGATTTCTTGTAGCAAGTGGCTGGGAGACTTTCGTTTTCACATAGAGCCAGGCCGTGACAAGATAAATTGAAGTCGCAACGAATTCAGACATCTAAATAATATTTTATTAGAGACAGGTTTTTGAGCAAATATAATTTCAGCACTTCAAATCCCCAAGAGAGATAGCGACCCACCACAAGAAAAAAAGAAAGCAAAGCGACGAGTAAAGGGTCATTTCTTAGGTAGGAGTCTAACCCCACTACAAATAACTGATGTTTATACGCCAGTCATCCTTTTTTATATATTTGTGTTTAACTTTAGACTGGTCGTGTTTGATGTTAAACTCGCATAATCAAGAAAGTCAAGTTAAAATCAGACTTACAACATTCATGAGCAAACTACTATTATTGGCTGCAATTGGGCTTTATTTTATAAACACTAACACCACAAATGCACAATGGGTTTTGTGCAATTCTGGTGTAAATCAAAATCTTAATTCTCTTTATGTAAGAGCACCAGGATATGTTCTCGTCGTTAGTGATACTGGGATAGTAAGCATAACGACCAACGGTTGCTCAGTTTGGAATAATATTCCAGTTTTGGTAAATGATAAATTAAACAAAATTCAACTTGTAAATAATGGTTCAACAGGATATACAGGTGGTGGATCTTCTTTCCTAGTAACCGGTTCTGGTGGATGGTCGTGGACTCCTATAGCAATATTTTTTTCAGAAATATTCGATTTTTACTTCACGTCAGATTCAAATGGATGGCTTGTTGGTGATGTCAGTAACGGTTTTGGATATTTAAGTAATATTTTTTCTCAAACTATTATTCAAATTCCAGAAAATGCAAATAAAGCATTGAGAGGTATTTATTTTGTAAGCGGTAATAAAGGCTGGACTGTTGGAGATGGAGGACTTATTCTTGAAACATCAGATTCTGGTTATACATGGACAGCACAATTATCTCAAGTTTCATCTCAATTAAATAAAGTAGTTTTTTTCGATCTTAATCATGGCATTTCTATTGGCAATGATGGAATAATATTAAGAACAACAGATGGAGGAATGAATTGGAATTTAGCAGCGAGTGGAACTAATGAGGATTTGAATGGAGTCTATTTTGCAGATTTGCAAACCGTTTGGATATGCGGTAATGCGGGCACTATGCTAATAAGTACAGATGGAGGAATTTCGTGGAATGCAGAAATATCAGGAACCAATGAGGATCTGAACGCAATTCATGGTAGGCCATCAAGCGGTGTTTGGTCATGCGGAAACAATGGTGTTGTAATTTATAGGTTGGGTTCCATGTCACTGACCGAAAACTTTTTTATACCCTCAGTAAAACTTTATCCGAATCCATTGACTGACGAATCAATTTTATTTTTCAATAACCCCAATAAAAATAATTTTACATTATCATTGATGAACTTAGAGGGCAAAGAAATCTTAATCATTGATAATATAACTGATAACAGCATTAAGCTTGGAAATATTTCAATTGAATCTGGACTTTTCTTTTATAAATTGACAACACCCGGCAATAATCCCATATTTGGCAAGTTGGTAGTTGATAGGAAAGTACATTAATTTTGAGTCGTTTTAAAATCCAAAATTCATGAATGAAATTAGTTGTAACTCTCCCCTTTTTCATTGTCGGAAAAACAGCCACCTAACAAATGAATGGAAAGGACGCAATGCGGTATACAGAGTATCGCTGCTTAAAGTCGGGTCTAACCAACAGCAAATAACAGCGTGCTGCCGCCAGCCAGCCCGATGTTATTTGTAGTTTAATAAAAGAATATTAACTTTTGGCGGGCTGGCCGTCGGCAGCACGCAAAACGTTATGCGAAACCCAAATTAATAATGATTTCAAATAAAGTAAATAAACAGT
>CAZPKJ010000040.1:0-13119 GCA_964587075.1 uncultured Flavobacteriaceae bacterium
ATGATTTTTTTGTCGTCGGACATGGTTGGTTAGGTTATTTTTCGGATGCGCAAAGATAGCGCATTGCAGCCAAATAGTAAACCCGCTTCAAACAAATCCTATCATTGCTTTCAGGTTTTTGTGGCGGGTCACATTAATGAACAGGTAATTAAAAAGATTCAAAAGGTTTCATGATTGTTTTCTTCGAAATGTTCAATTCAATACAGCAATGGAGTTGGTTGTTGGCAACAAACATCGGCGAATAGTTCCGTTATTTTAAAACTTATAGCCATGACGTGTACTTTCTTTGTAATTTTGAGGTCCTGATATGACCAATGCAGCCAAGTATCTTTCTTTAATTAAATTCAGTCATACCATTTTTGCCATGCCATTTGCATTGATAGGATTTGTGGCAGGGCTGAAACAAATGAATTTCGAAATCAGTTATTGGTTAATAATACCCGTTATCCTTTGCATGATTTTTGCCCGGTCAGCTGCCATGGCTTTTAACCGATGGGCCGACCGCAATATTGATGCACGTAACATCCGTACCCGGATAAGAGAAATCCCCTCAGGAACCATCTCCGCGAAAGCGGCATTAATTTTTGCCATAATGAATGCTGCAGCTTTCATTATTACTACCTGGTTTATTAATGAAATATGCTTCTACCTTTCACCGGTTGCATTGCTGGTAGTTTTAGGTTACAGTTTTACAAAGCGATTTACCTCGCTCAGTCATTTGGTACTTGGATTGGGATTGTCGCTTGCACCAATTGGAGCATACCTGGCAGTAACAGGTATGTTCAACTGGCTGCCCGTATTGTTCTCGCTGGCTGTAATCGGATGGGTTGCCGGATTTGATATTATTTACGCATTGCAGGATGAGGAATTTGACCGTGAAAACAGGTTGTTTTCGATTCCTTCGGCATTGGGGCGGGCAGGAGCTATGCGGGTTGCCCGGATATTACATGTGACTTCGGCGCTCACACTTCTGAATATCTTATCTTATAGCGGTTTTGGCTGGATTTACCTTGCGGGATGGTTGATTTTTACAAGTTTACTGGTTTATCAGCATATGATTATCAGTAAAGATGATTTAAGTCGTATCAATACCTCTTTTTTTACAACCAATGGAATTGCCAGCGTGGTATTTTCTTTATTTACCACATTTGAAATCCTGTTATAATAAAACAGGTGAACCGCTATTACATCATAGCCGGTAAACAAAGTTTTCGCCTCCCACGTCTCTATATGACCACTAACCAGTGCATTGCGGACGTGACAAAGGCCGGTTTATTTTCCTTTTTTCCTTACATTTGTAGCACATCGTATTTTAATTATGAGTCAATCTCCACATACAGCCATGACCGAAAACCGGGAACTCTCGTACGACGATTTCCGTTCCATCCTGCTAAATGATTACCGTATTGCCAACGAAAGCCGCCAGGCAAGTTTGCTTGGCAGGCGCGAAGTATTAACCGGTAAAGCTAAATTCGGAATTTTTGGCGACGGCAAAGAAGTAGCACAACTTGCCATGGCCAAGGTTTTTCAGAAGGGTGATTTCCGTTCCGGTTATTACCGCGATCAAACATTCATGATGGCATCGGGATTATTAACGATACAGGAATTTTTCGCGCAACTGTACGCGCATCCCGATGTTAATGCCGACCCATCCTCTGCCGGAAGGCTTATGAACGGCCATTATTCAACCCGGCTTTTGGATGAATCGGGTAACTGGCGCGACCTCACTGCACTTAAAAATTCTTCATCCGACATATCGCCTACGGCAGGACAAATGCCTCGGTTGCTTGGACTGGCTCTTGCTTCGAAAATTTACAGAAATAATCCACGGTTGCAGGCTGCCCGATATAACAGGTTTTCAATCACCGGAAATGAGGTAGCGTTTGGAACCATTGGTGATGCCAGCACATCGGAGGGATTGTTTTTTGAAACTATCAATGCTGCCGGAGTACTGCAGGTACCTATGGCCATTTCGGTGTGGGATGATGGTTACGGTATATCGGTACCCAGCAAATATCAAACTACCAAGCAAAATATTTCGGAAGCATTAAGTGGTTTTGAACGGACCAAAGAGAAAGACGGTTATGTAATTTTAAAAGGTTTGGGCTGGGATTATCCCGGGCTGGTTGAGATGTATGAGAAAGGAATTAAAATTTGTCGTGAACAACATGTTCCGGTAATGTTTCATGTCATGGAGATGACACAACCCCAGGGGCACTCCACTTCGGGTTCGCACGAACGTTACAAAAGTCCTGAACGGCTTAAGTGGGAAGACGATTTTGATTGTATTAAAAAAATGCGTGAGTGGATGTTGCAAACCGCTATTGCTGCAGCTGACGAACTGAACCAGATTGAAACGGAAGCAAAAAAAACCGCTTCCGATGCGCGCCGAAGGGCATGGGAGGCATACCGAAATGATATTAAAACGGAACTGAACAATGCCTCAGTACTTATTGATGCCGTGGCGAAGTCCTCTCAAAACGGTGTTTTCATCAGCAAGATCTTATCCGATCTTTCAGAAAATGATGAAGCCGAACGAAAAGACATTGCTGCTGCCGTTAAAGCTGCACTTCGGTTTTGCCGTGGAGAAACCAGTGAAGCGAAAACGAAACTTATCAACTGGCTTGTTGGCTGGGATCAGCTGAATCAGGACCGGTATGATTCTTATCTCTACAGTAACTCTGAGCTTGCAGCGTTAAAAGTTCAGCCTGTCGATCCTGTTTACGATCATGATGCGGCTGTGGTCGACGGTCGCGAAGTGCTGCAGGCTAACTTCGACAAGCTGCTTGAAAAGTATCCCGAAATGGTGGCCTTTGGCGAAGACCTCGGGTTTATTGGTGGCGTGAATCAAACCTGGGCAGGGCTCCAGGAAAAGTATGGAGACAACAGGGTGATGGATACCGGCATCCGTGAAGCCACTATTATCGGCCAGGGTATAGGTATGGCTTTGCGTGGATTGCGCCCGATTGCCGAAATACAATACCTCGATTATTTAGTATATGCCCTGACCGTTATAACCGACGACCTTGCCTGTTTGCATTACCGTACCAGGGGCGGACAAAAAGCGCCGCTCATAATCAGTACTCGTGGCCACCGTCTTGAAGGAGTGTGGCACAGTGGCTCACCCATTTCCATGATGCTTGGAACCATGCGGGGAATTTACCTGATTACACCCCGTAACATGACCCAGGCGGCAGGATTTTACAATACTATGATGGCATCTGATGACCCCGCGGTAATTGTTGAACCGCTGAACGGGTATCGTATCAAGGAAAAAATGCCATCCAATATTGGTTCGTACCGCCTGCCTTTGGGTGTTCCCGAAGTTTTGCGGGAGGGAGAAGATATTACCATTGTTACCTATGGATCATGCTGCCGTATTGTGATGGATGCCGCCCGTCAGCTGGAACAAATGGGCATCAGTTGTGAAGTTATTGACGTTCAAACATTGCTTCCGTTCGACATCAACCATTCCATTTCGGATTCACTGATGAAAACCAATAAAATATTATTTGTTGATGAGGATGTTCCCGGAGGAGGAACTGCCTATCTGTATCAGAAAGTAATTGAAGAGCAGAGTATGTTCGATTATCTTGAAATTCCTCCTGTAACGTTATCGGCAAAAGATCACCGTCCCGCATATAGCAGCGATGGCGATTATTTTTCAAAACCGAACACCGAGGATGTGGTCGACACTGTTTATGAAATGATCAGACGTTGTAATCCGGGCCTTTATCCTCCTGTTTATTAACCACAATATCATGAGTAAACGGGTTACCGAATCAGATTCATTATACGATCGTCTTGAACAAATGAGCACGCTCGAATTGCTCACCAACATAAACAGGGAGGATCAGACCGTTGCACAGGCAGTTGGTAAAAGTTTGCAGTCGATTGCCGCTTTGGCGGAGGCTGTTCATGAAAAGATGAGCAAAGGCGGCCGGTTGTTTTATATCGGTGCGGGAACCAGCGGCCGGCTTGGTATTGTTGATGCATCGGAATGCCCGCCGACTTTTGGTATCGACCAGGGAAGGGTTATCGGCATTATTGCCGGTGGTGATGCAGCCATACGGAAAGCGGTTGAGTTTGCCGAAGACGATTACTTTGGCGCCTGGAACGACTTGATGGTTTATAACATATCTTCAAAAGACGTTGTAGTGGGAATCGCTGCTTCGGGTACCACACCATATGTAGTAGGCGGCCTCGATAAATGCCGCAAAGAGGGGATTACTACCGGTTGTATTACTTGCAATCCTGGTGCTGTTGTAAGCGCTTTCGCGGATTTTCCCGTAGAGGTAGTGGTGGGTCCGGAGTTTGTTACTGGATCAACACGGATGAAATCGGGGACCGCACAAAAGCTCGTACTTAACATGATTACAACAAGCGTGATGATAAAACTGGGACACGTAAAGGGAAACAAAATGGTGGATATGCAGTTATCAAACAACAAACTTGTTGAGCGCGGAACCCTGATGATTATGAATGCACTTGGCGTAGATGCCGATACAGCCTCCAGAATGCTGAAAGAACATGGTAGTGTCAGGAAAGCGATTGAAGGGAAATGACGATTGAAATTATAAATTATAAATGACCTATTTTCATTTGATCCGATTTTATAGCTACGAATGCAAGATATAGAACCATATTACAGCTGGCGCGACCTGTACATTGCCGATGAAGATGAGCAATCGCCTTTTTACGGGAGAGAGTACAGTGAATTTGAGTATACACATACCATATATAATTATTTCATCCATCCGCAATGGGACGACTTTGGCTCTAACACACTTTATCTTAAAATTTTATATTCCGATTACGACCGTGGGTTTGCCATTATTGAAATGATTGGTGAATGGAACGATTGTATCAACAACGACATCATGACTCTTAAACGGGACCTGATTGATCCGATCATTAAGAATGGAATTAATAAATTTATTCTTATTGGCGAAAATGTATTAAACTTTCATTCGAGTGATGATTGCTACTACCAGGAGTGGTTCGATGATATTGGGGACGGATGGATAGTTGCATTGAATTTCAGGGAGCACGTGTTAAAGGAGTTTTCAAACTCGGGCCTCGACTATTACCTTGTGTATGGAGGTGAGTTAAACGAATTTCCATGGAGAACCTACAATCCGCTTGATCTGTTTATGCAAGTTGGAAAAGTTATGACACGACGACTCACTTATTGAATCGCCTTGAAGGCGTATTGCTGAGAGCATTTAGTGAAACTTACTATTAACTAAAAACTATAAGCATTATGAAATCAAGAAATCTGTCAATTATTGCAGGAGTTAGTTATCTGATAATTTTCTTTTCGGCCATTTTCGCCAATTTTTTCGTCCTCGAAACGTTAATGTCTGACCCGGAAGGTACCGTTCAAAACAATCAGGTGATGGTACGAAGCGGTATTATGGCGTTTTTATTAACTGTAGTTTTTGATGTGGTTGTCGCCTGGGCACTTTATGAATTATATAAACATCATAGCCTTTCACTGGTTTGTTCGTACTTCAGAATGATGCACGCTGCCATCATGGGAGTTGCTGTTTTCGCACTGGTGGTTACCCTGTCACAATCATCCGCGGAAGCTATTTTACACCAGGTGGATATCTTTAATTATATCTGGCTCATTGGCCTCTTCTTTTTTGGAATACATCTCATCATTTTAGGCACCATCCTGCCAAAGCCGAAATTTATAGCATGGTTTTTAGTTATCGCCGGAATCATGTATATGTTGGATACTACAGCGCATTTTATGATGCCCGGTTATGAAGATTACAGTATAGTGTTTCTTGCCCTGGTAGCAATACCCAGCATCATTGGAGAGATGTCGTTCGCTGTTTGGCTACTGATTAAGGGTGGGAGGGTAAACACTGATTAATATGTACCTGTTCAGGGAAGTAAAATCATTGTATCACCCAAAAGCAGGTCGGCCATGTTTTCATTCAACCGGCAAACATGCGGGTAAATCACGATATTTTTTTCGTAATATTGAAAAATGATCAGAATTGCATTCATCGGATGGTCTCTTATTTTTGTTGCCGTTGCCTCCTCAGCTCAGCAAATTGTTGCACCTCCGCTGGAAGGCAAGGCCTCTTATTACGCCAGGAGTTTCCAGGGACGAAAAACAGCCAGTGGCGAACTTTTTAATAATCACGATTTTACTGCAGCACACCGCAGTTATCCTTTTGGCACCTACTTAAATGTTGTTAACAAAAAGAATAACCTGAACATTATAGTTCGTGTAAATGACAGAGGGCCATTTGTTAAGAACCGGATTATAGATCTTACTGAATCTGCGGCACGCCGAATCGGTGGGTATCATGCAGGACTGGTTCCGGTGCGTATTGAAGTATTAAAAATTTTAAGGCACACACCCGAAATCGACAGCATGTTTCAGGCAGCTCCGTATGTTGACTGCTTTGGTAAACCCGGCCGGCCTGAAGGGTTCACATTATCACTTTGGTCAACCACCGACCTCATCCACGCCATTTACATAGCGGCAGATACCTATGTGAAAGAAGATTTTGAGCGTGTTTATATTACTTCGAAAGCCGGGTCTTCAGGTAACCGGAGTTATCATGTAGTAGTGGGTGATATCTCCGAAAAGGGAAAAGCGCTTGAATGGAAATCTTATTTTGAAAAGAAAGGCTTTATGAATGTAACTTTTTTCAATGATTAATTTTTGATGTAAGCATTTTCGCTACATGCCTGTCGATAGGAAAAGTAAAGGTATCATTCTTTAGTTCGTTCAATGAAACCCATCGCAACGACTGATTGTTTCCATTGGAATTTTCAATGCTCAGCAAATTATTTGAAACCGGAATCAGGTGAGAACTATCCGTTTTAACCTGGTAATATATACTTACCACCTGTACTTCCGGATCAAAAGCCGACGCCTGAAAAAAATCAACAGTATAATAATGTTCAGCAGAGGTTAAACCGATATCCATCTCTTCGCGAAACTCACGCGTCAGGCATTCGAGGGTACCCTCTCCAAACTGCAGGCCGCCACCGGGAAATTTTGTAATTAGCCTGTTATAATGGATTTCATCGGATACCAGAACATTGTTTTTTTCAATTAATATCCCATAAACCCTTACAGTAATTCTTGGTTTGCTCTTATCCATTTGTCGGCATAGTTTTAATTACTTAAGGTGGTTATAAGTTGATGATTACCCCGTTCGCCCGGCTCAGTACCGGTTGATCGTTACAATTATGGCCTGTTTCTTACAAAAGTAATCAATTGAGTGGATGCATCATTCAGACCGTATCAGGCAGTGTAAATTCACCGTAGTCTTAAAATAAAATAAAATGAACAAAAACCTGTTGTATGTTTTAGGTGCCGTGCTGTTTATTTCAGCATGCAGCAAAGATGATGGTGGCGGAACACCCGCTCCGGCACCGCCTGCTGAAATTCCACAAATTGGTGCTCCGTCAGGAACCTATACTAAAAAGGCATTGCTCGAATATCATACCGCCTCATGGTGCAGCGCATGTCCTGATGCTGAAGTAAAAAAACGTCAGGTCGAAGCAAATTTTCCGGGACGTGTTATTCCCGTCGCGGTTCACCAGTCCGATGCCATGCAAATACCACTGTTTATGACGCTGGATGCCACATTTGGTTCCAATCCAACTTATGGCATGGTAAACCGGGTTCCATCACTGGGATTTGTGCTTTTGAACCGCACTCAGTGGATGTCGAACGTTACCAGTCAGCTGAACCAGCCTGCTAAATGCGGCTTAGCCATCAACTCAGTGGTTTCAGGCAATACAGCAACCATTGAAGTTCAGGCAGCTTTCAGGGAAGAAGTATTTGGTAATGTAAACCTGACGGTATATGTTATTGAAAGCGATATTTCGGGAACAGGTAGCGGATATGATCAGGCAAACAGTTATAATAATGACCAGTCGAGTCCGTATTACAATCAGGGCAATCCCATTGTCGGGTTTAAGCACGAGCACGTGGCACGGAAAACCATAACGGCTAATTTAGGTGACCCCATTGAGTCATCAAAACTGGTGGCTGGCGGATTGATGAAGAAACAATTTACGGCAGACCTCACCGGTTTTGATAAATCAAAAACTTTTATTGTGGCGTTTGTAAATATTCAGGGTAACTCAGCAACTACCCATGAGGTGTTGAATGTACAGCGGGCAAAAGCAGGGGTTTTGCAAGACTGGGATTAAACAAGTAAAATTGCCATTACAAATCAGGAGCTACTGTTACGCCTGATCCGATTCATGAATTTCAATTTTGGTTATCAGGTCGCCCTGCCGGATGTCGTCAATAACATCATCACCATCAACAACTTTACCAAAGCATGTATGGTTGCGGTCGAGATGCGCGGTATTTTTGCGCGAATGACAAATGAAAAACTGTGATCCTCCCGTGTCACGGCCGGCATGAGCCATTGATAACACTCCACGGTCGTGATATTGATTTCCCCCATTCAGTTCGCACTTAATCTTATATCCCGGCCCACCGGAACCATCGCCGCGCGGACAACCACCCTGGATTACAAAATCGGGAATGACACGATGAAATTTCAATCCATTGTAAAATCCTTTTTTTGCCAGATTGCAAAAATTGTCAACGGTACCCGGAGCATCCTGTTCAAAGAACTCAACGGTCATATCACCCTTATCGGTATAAATGGTTGCTGTGCGCATAAATAATATTTTAATAAGTTTTTGAGTTGGCAAAAGTAAGAATTCTGAATTTTATATTTCATCCCGGTTTATCACCCGGCTAATGATGGATTCAGCGGTTCACCCGGAAGCAGACAACTGCATGATAACTCTGAATTCGCTCACTATCATGGATGTGGCACCCCATAAGTGATACCCCTTCAGGTTGAAATAGGGGGCAGGTAGTATTCCGTTTGATGTTTTAAAAGTACCCGCTTCCGGTTTTAATCGCAGTAATTCGTCAATATCAACTTCAATAATCGACTGTACCTCATTTTTATTTGGAATGAATGCCGGAGTTGTTTCAACCATGCCTATATGCGGATGCACAAGGTACCTGCTGGCCGGAATAAACAGGGGAGTCAGCGAACCTATTAACTGAATACTTTTTGCCCGGACTCCAATTTCCTCTTCCGTTTCACGTAATGCAGCTGCGGCTATGGATAAGTCGGTTGTTTCAACCTTACCTCCGGGGAATGCAATTTGTCCGCTGTGAATGGTATCGTTTTGCGGCCTTTCAATAAAAGTGGTATGTAACAATCCGTCATTGCCCGGATAAAGAAGCATCAGTACACTGCTCAGGCGCTGCGAATCGGAATCCTGAATAAGCTCAGCCATGGTTTTGCGTGCCACAGGTGACATCAGCCGCTGGGCCTGTTCACCGGGCAACGGATTCTTTAATGCCGCAGAAATTATTTGAATGCCTTTGTCGAACTGCATGGGTGGTAACTATTGCATGGGTGACCGGAGATATTTAACAGCTTGTTCCGATGATTATCATACTTCAACCAGGTTCCGTTCGCGTTCACCAATTTGCTGGCGCCACATAGCATAATAGAGCCCTTTTTGCTCCAGCAATACGTCATGTTTTCCCTGTTCCACAATTTGCCCTTTTTCAAGGACGTAAATTTTATCGGAGTGCATAATGGTTGAGAGCCTGTGCGCGATGAGTATGGTGATATGATTTTTATTCCCTGATAAATTCCTGATAGTTTCATTAATCTCCTCTTCGGTGAGCGAATCAAGTGCTGAGGTGGCTTCATCAAAAACGAGCATGGTTGGGTTACGTAAAAGCGCCCTGGCTATCGACAGCCGTTGCTTTTCACCTCCCGAAACTTTCACGCCCCCTTCGCCAATCATGGTATCCAGTCCCTGCTCGGCACGGTCGAGCAACCCCTGGCATGATGCCATTTCGAGTACACGGATGCAATCGCTGTCGGAGGCCCCGGGATTTACAAATAGAAGATTCTCCCGTATAGTACCCGAAAAGAGTTGCGTATCTTGGGTTACAAAACCAATCTGGTTGCGTAACTCATCCAGACTCACCTTATCGAAGTTCTGATTATTATAAAGTACATTTCCCTGTAAGGGCCTGTATAAACCAACCAGCATTTTCACCAGGGTGGTTTTCCCCGATCCGGAGGGCCCTACAAATGCAATGGTTTCACCAAGACCTGTTTTAAAGCTGATATCGGTTATGGCGTTCGCCGATGCGCTCTGATGCCTGAATGAAACATTACGAAACTCAAGATCGCGCACCTCTCCAAGCTTAACCGGGTTTGTGGGCGCGGGCTCCCGTTCCATTTTCATGATATCATTAAAGTGCTTGAGCGACACTTCTGTTTCGCGGTAAATGTTAATGATGTTACCCAGTTCCTGTAACGGACCAAAAATGAAAAATGAATAGATGAATAATGAAAAGAATTCACCAACCGTAATATTCCCCATAAATACCAGGTACATCATAAAAAGCAACAGGCAGTTGCGAAGCAGGTTGACGAACGTACCCTGTATAAAACTCAAACTACGGATATATTTTACCTTTTTGAGTTCCAGCTGCAGAATTTTGTCGGTGGTAGCGTTCAAACGTGTAATTTCCTGGTTGGCCAAACCAAGACTTTTAACCAGTTCAATGTTTCGTAACGATTCGGTTGTACTGCCCGCAAGGGATGTTGTTTCGGCAACAATGGTTTTTTGAATTTTCTTGATCCGTTTGCTCAGTACCGAGCTTAATATTCCCAGCAGCGGGATCATCGAGAAATATACAGGTGCTATGAGCGGGTATACCTGAATGGAGTAAACGGTTACAAAAATCACCCCTACAACCGATGTAAAAAGGATATTCACAAATGCCGAAATCAACCTTTCGGAGTCGGTACGTACTTTTTGAAGTTTCCCCAGCGTTTCACCACTTCTTTGATCTTCAAACACCTGGTAGGGGAGTTCGAGCGAATGTTTTAATCCGTCGGCGTATAACTGCGCACCCAGCCTCTGGGTGATGGAATTTACATAGTAATCCTGAAAATTTTTAGCCACTCTCGAAACAAAGGCGGCACCCATGGCCAGGAGAATTAAAAAACCAGCCCCCTTTATAAATTCTTCCGTATTGTATTTTTCAGGGTTTGTAACATAATTATCAATTACTTTCTTGAATATCCATGGATCAAGTAATGAAAAGATTTGATTTACAGCCGCAAGGAACAGAGCCAGAAATACCAGCCCTTTGTAATTTTTAAGATAGTTGTAGAGTGTTTTCACGATAAAAAAATCAATGTGCGAATTTAGGCAATAAATTGATGGGCATGGTTGTTGATAATTCACGGAGAATAACATTCGTCCTGATATCCGATATCCCGTTAAAGCAATAACTTTGCTGAATCCATTAAATCACACATTATGAAAAATCTTATTGGCCTTATTTCACTGTTATTTATTTCATTAACCCTGAATGCACAGCATACCTTAATTCTTCGCTCAGGTGAAAAAATGACGGGCGAAGTTCGTTCGCTTGCCGATGGCATGGTAAAATTTAATTTTAAAGGAAACGATATGCAGTTTAAGGTATCGGAAATAAGTTCGATAAATTTTGAGGAGGGGGGCTCCGTTGCGGGACCCAAATCCGTGACGTCGTCGACTAAAGGGGTAAGCTACGTGATGAACGGACGTAAAATGATAAAAGATCCCAAAATTGAAAATTTAACCATGGAAAAAGGGATTGTGGTAGTTGAAATCACCATTAATAAATATGGTAATGTTGTAAAAGCCGTTCCCGGGATTGAGGGTACAACCACTACCAGTAATTACCTTCTTACCAAGGCTAAACAGGCGGCTGAAAGCGTCATGTTCGATACATCTCCGGTGATGCCTCTTTCTCAAACAGGAAGCATTACTATCACGTTCTGACCATTCTTCTGAATTTCCCGGTTTTTTGTCCTGACTAAACCAATCTGATGTTTCGTTTTTATTGAGTGATTTTCACCGCGAGGGAAGAAGTTATAACTTTAAATACCGCTTGTTAATTCAGTACCGTAATAACGCGTATATCTTGTCCGTTTTCTAATATCAAACCAAAGAGGAGCCACTTTTTCAAGTTAGGGTTTTGAATTCCGGAGGGTTGTAACCTGTTTTGAATACTGTGATACAGATGATTTTATTCAGGTTTATATTTTCGTTATCTTTCGCCGGATTATATAAGCTATGAGAAAGATACCGTTACACTGGCAGATTATTATCGGTATGGTTACCGGGATATTGATTGGCACTGCAGCCTCAAAATTCGATGGTGGGCAGTTGTTTATATCTCATTGGATAAAACCGTTTGGTACCATTTTTATTAATGTGCTGAAACTTCTGGCAATTCCGCTTATCATCGCTTCACTTATTAAAGGAGTAAGCGACCTGAAAGATCTTTCGTCTCTTTCGAAGCTGGGTTTACGCACGCTGGGAATATATGTCTGCACCACCATTATTGCCATATCCATAGGACTGGCAGTAGTTAATATGATCAGGCCCGGATTTCTTATATCCGAAGAAACCCGGGTCGAATTAATGAACAGTTATGGCGCTGCAGCCACTACAAGTGCAGTTGCCGCTGAGCAGCAAAAGAGCATGGGTCCCTTGCAGATGCTGGTGGATATTGTACCCTCCAATATTTTTGAAGCGGCTTCATCGAATGGAAATATGTTGCAGGTGATTTTTTTCGTAATTTTTTTCGGAATCGGAATCATATTGATCCCCGAGAGTAAATCGGGACCGGTAAAAGTTTTTTTCGATGCCTTGAATGAGGTTATCTTAAAGATGATTGACCTGGTAATGTTGTTTGCTCCGTATGGAGTGTTATCGTTAATGGCCGCCCTCGTTACCGAGGCTCCCGGTGCCGATATCTTTATTGCATTGGGAGCTTATGCAGGAACCGTTGTAACGGGATTGCTTTTACTGATGCTGGTATACCCGCTGGTACTGAAATTATATACCGGAAAGAGCCCGCTCTTTTTCTTCAAGGGCATTGCGCCGGCACAACTGGTGGCGTTTTCAACCAGTTCATCAGCGGCAACGCTTCCCGTTACCATGGAACGTGTCGAAGAACATCTGGGTGTCGATAAACAGGTAACAAGTTTTGTTTGTCCGGTGGGAGCAACCATCAAT
>CAZPKJ010000040.1:13129-18915 GCA_964587075.1 uncultured Flavobacteriaceae bacterium
AGTTTGTACCAGGCAGTAGCCGCGGTTTTTATTGCCCAGGCTTTTGGCGATGATGTAACATTTGCTGAACAGATGACCATCATTCTGACTGCGTTGCTGGCTTCAATTGGTTCCGCTGCTGTGCCGGGTGCGGGCTTACTAATGCTTATCATTGTTTTGGAATCGATAGGGGTGAACCCTGCCGGCATTGCGCTTATTTTTGCCATCGACCGCCCCCTGGATATGCTTCGTACTTCGGTGAACGTTTCCAGTGACGCGTTTTGTGCCATGATGGTGGGCAAAAGTGTAGGCAAACTTGGCGATCCCAAGGTTAAGGAATGGGATGAAAATTACCACAAAAACAGGGATAACATAAATTAACCGTTATTTTTTTGGTTTGATATTTTCGCCTAATTTGGCGGCTTCAATACACTGTTTATGAAAAACATACCCCTGCACTGGAAAATCATCGCCGGAATGGTTTTGGGAGTGGCAATGGGTTTTGCCGCATTACAATTTAGTACAGGCAAAGAATTCATAGCCGACTGGATTAAACCGTTCGGGGTTATATTTATCAATGCCTTAAAGCTGCTTGCCATTCCATTGATCATCGCTTCGCTCATTAAAGGTGTTTCCGATCTCAGGGACCTTTCGTCGCTCTCACGGTTAGGCATACGTACTTTGATAATATTTTTAGCTACCACCGTAATAGCCATTTGTGTTGGACTGGTTGCCGTTAATTTTTTTACTCCCGGTAAACTGGTATCGGCTGAAACAAGAGCTGAGCTGATGAGAAATTACGGCGATGTGGCTGATTCGAAAGCCGAAGCCGTCATGCAACAGAAATCGCAGGGGCCTTTGCAAATGCTGGTTGATATTGTCCCGTCGAATTTTGTAGAGGCGGCCTCATCAAATGGCAACATGCTTCAAGTTATATTTTTTGTAATATTTCTTGGCATTGGCATCATACTTATCCCTCCCGATAAGTCGGGGCCGGTAAAGGTATTCTTTGACGCACTCAATGAGGTCGTCCTGAAAATGGTTGACCTGGTAATGTTGTTTGCACCATACGGCGTGTTTGCCCTCATGGCTGCCCTCGTAACCGAAGCGCCCGGACCTGATATATTTGTAGCATTGGGAGCATATGCCCTTACCGTTATAAGTGGCCTGATTTTTATGCTGGCTGTGGTTTATCCTGTATTGTTGAAGCTGTATACCGGTAAAAGTCCGGTGTTTTTTATGAAAGGTATCGCACCTGCCCAGCTGGTGGCATTTTCTACCAGTTCGTCAGCAGCTACCTTACCCGTTACCATGGAACGGGTAGAGGAACACCTGGGTGTTGATAAACAGGTAACCAGTTTTGTTTGTCCGGTAGGTGCTACCATCAATATGGATGGTACCAGTTTATACCAGGCGGTGGCTACGGTATTTATTGCACAGGCTTTTGGCGACAGCCTGACCTTTGGAGAGCAGCTTACTATCATTGTTACAGCATTACTGGCATCTATCGGTTCGGCTCCTGTTCCCGGCGCGGGATTACTGATGCTTATTATTGTTCTGGAGTCGGTTGGAGTTAATCCTGCCGGTATCGCGCTTATTCTGGCTATCGACAGGCCACTCGACATGCTACGAACTTCGGTAAATGTTACCAGCGACGCATTTTGTTCGATGATGGTAGGTAAAAGCGTTGGTAAACTCGGGGTGCCCCATGTAAAGGAGTGGGATGACAACTACTTAAAGACACATCCCCGCTAAGGGTTTAACCTGAACAGGTATAGTTTTCAAAGAATTTAAGGGTGATTACAAAATAAACTATCCGGGTAAACCGAATTTCGAATAAGTGCGCATCAGCAGAATTACTTTTTCAATGTCGGGAACCCTGATGCGCATTTGCATGACCTTGCCCGCAGGCACTTTCTGAATTTTGCTGAGTAACTCACGGTAGTATATAAACGCCGTGTATACCCCGGGACGCACATCTTTTGGTAAATCCATCATGCCGGGATATGCCGCCTTGAAATCGGCATCGATATCGGCTTCAATTTGTTTTTTTGTACGGTTGTCGAACTTCGAAAAATCAACTCCCGGAAAATATACCCGGCCCCTTTCATGATAGTCGCTTTTTAAGTCGCGTAAAAAATTAACCTTCTGAAATGCCGCTCCCAGCCTCCGGGCAGGCGCAACCAGCGAATTATAAAGCGATTTGTTTCCTTCGCAAAATACATGCAGGCACATAAGTCCTACCACTTCGGCCGAACCATATATGTATTTGGTGTAAAATGTTTCATCGTAAGTTGTTTTATCAAGATCCATTTCCATGGAATAAAGAAAGGACTCTATCAATTCCCTTTCTATTTGATATTCATGAACCGTAAGCTGAAATGCATGAAGGATCGGATTGGTACTGATCCGGGTTTCAATGGCCGACCAGGTATCACGCTTAAAGTCATCGAGCAGTTTTTTCTTGTCGAAATCATGAAAGGTGTCAACAATTTCATCGGCCAGCCTCACAAAACCATAAATTGAATAAACAGGTGCATGAAACCTTTTGTGTAAAGTTTTAATGCCCCTGGTAAAAGAGGTGCTGTAACGCTCTGTTACAGCCTGGCTCAGTTCAAACGACAGATCATTATACTCTTGCATGCTCATTTAATATTCGTTCAGTAACCAGACGGGAACTTATTACAACCATAGGTAATCCTGTTCCCGGCAGGGTACTGGCACCGACATAATATACATTATTAAATACTTCGTCCCTGTTGGTGGGCCTGAATCCGCCGATCTGGTTCAGCCCGTGGGCAAGACCCAGTCCGCTTCCCCTGTAAAGATTGAAAGAATTCTGCCAGTCGACCGGGCTCATGATGGTTTTGGTAACTATATTTTTTTCAATATCATAACCTGTCCTGGCCGAAAGATCCGAAATTATTCGGGTCGCGAGAGCCTCTTAATCGCCCCAGTCGGGTTTATAACGGAGGTCAGGCACCGGACAAAGTATGAATAAATTTTCACATCCTTCGGGCGCGCAACCGGGGTTCGACCGTGAACTTACATTTACATAGTAATAAGGTTTGTGGGGATTCGATGCCGACGTAAATATATTCTCGGCGTATGCCTTAAAATCTTTTCCCAGGAAATAATTATGATGATGGATATTTTCAAGTTTACCTTTTACACCCAAATACATGGTAAATGGCGAAAGGGTCCATTCCATTTTATCGAGACGCCGCTCCCCGAATTTTTCCCTTTGTAATACTTTTCCCCTGAATGACGCAGCATCGCTGTTAACAACATAAAAATCAGCCTGCCATAATTTTCCTGATCGGTCGGTGAATCCCTGAATGGCCCCGTTTGCCGTGGTTATTCCGGTAATTTCTGTATTAAAATGAAATTTTACACCGTGTTGCAAAAGGAGTTCTGATATTTTTCTGACAATCTGGTACATACCACCCTGCACATTCCAATACCCGTCGTGCGTCATTTCGGTATAATTTAATAAGCTGTAAACAGCAGGAGTTTTAAAAGGGGTTGAACCCAGAAAAAATGCAACCAGCGAAAAAATAACTTTTACCTCGTGCGAATCGAAATTTTTCTCCAGTTCGGCCCACATGGAGCGAAACATTTTCGGCGCATGCTTTAAAGGTACACCGGTTAATCTGGCTAAATAATCGAATCGATTTCTGAAGTTTTGTTTGATGACAATGTTTTCGGTATCATGAAATAGTTTTCCCGCCTCATGGAGGTACTTTTGCATTTTAATATCCAGATTCTCCTCAATTCCTTCAAATTCGGCAGCCAGTTTTTTTAGATCCTTGTGAATCAGAAAGGGCTTTTGCCTGCCTTCGAAATGTACCGCATATAATGGGTTTAATTCATTTAGAATGAGTGGATTATTTAATCCGCACGAATCAAAGAGCTCCTTAAATTCATAACTCATCGAAAAAAACGACGGCCCCATATCAAATTGAAATCCGTCTTTTTCAATCATATTGAGCCTGCCGCCAGCCTGATGGTATTTTTCAACAATTTCAACCTCGAAACCACGTACGGCAAGTCGCAGGGCCGTGGCCAATCCACCCAGCCCCGACCCAATTACCATTACTTTTTGGGTCCCGTTTTTGGGACGTATGGTATTCAACGGTTCCGATCGTTTCAACAGGTTCACAAGCAATCAATTACCAATAGTTAAATGAAACATTACCAACAAAAGTAGCGAATTAACAAACCGGGGTAATGGATAGTTTTTAAACAGGGAATTGTTGCGTTCTTTGTCCACTGAAAGTATTTAAGGTTTCAGGCTTGTAAATTGAAAAAATGTTGAATTCCTAACTACAAAAAATGTAATTTTGTGCCCTGAAAAACCGGGAATCGCTCCGGTTTGTTATTTTTTTGTAAATTATATGATAATATTAAGTGTGCCTTCCGATTATTTTCCAATTGCCATCATGTTTGTTGTTACCACCATATTCGTGACCCACTTACTGGGTCCGAAAAGAAAGTCGGAAGTAAAACTCGAAACGTTCGAATGCGGCATTGAACCGCAGGGAAATTCGCGGTTACCGTTTTCAATCAAGTATCTGCTGGTAGCTATTTTATTTGTGTTGTTCGACGTTGAAGTTATATTCATGTATCCCTGGGCGGTAAATTTTATGAAGTTAGGGATGTTTGGATTTATAGAGATGATCATTTTTATCAGCCTGTTCATGCTGGGCTTTCTCTATATAGTTCGTAAAGGGGCCCTTAAATGGGAGTAAAATAAATAAAGCTTGCCTTTCGGCAGATGAATTTTCTGTTCGTTTGCAAAAGGCCAAAAGAAAATAAATGGTTAACGTAACACAAGCACCGGAAGGATTTGAAGGCCCAGGTTTTTTTGCAACCAGCCTGGACAAAATGGTGGGCATGGCCCGAAAGAATTCCTTATGGCCATTGCCGTTTGCAACCTCCTGCTGTGGCATTGAGTTCATGGCAACCATGGGAGCACATTACGATTTTGCCCGGTTTGGTTCTGAACGCATGAGTTTTTCACCACGTCAGGCCGACCTGCTGATGGTGATGGGAACAATTGCAAAAAAAATGGGTCCGGTGTTGCGACAGGTTTATGAACAAATGGCCGAACCAAGATGGGTGCTTTCAGTGGGTGCCTGTGCTTCGAGCGGTGGTATATTTGATACCTATAGCGTTTTGCAGGGTATCGACAGGATCATACCGGTTGATGTATATGTTCCTGGTTGCCCCCCAAGGCCTGAACAAATTCTGGATGGTGTTTTAAAGATCCAGGAATTGGTACAAAATGAATCGTTACGGCGTCGCGACTCCCGCGAATATCAGGAACTGTTGGAATCTTACGGAATTAAATAATACCGGATGTCAGAATTGTCGCACGAATTTATTACGAATTCACTGAAAGACCGGTTTCCCGGGAAAGTTCTGTCCGTTGAAACCCCGTATGATTTTTTAACCATCACGGTTTCTCATGAAGCAATTAAAGATGTAATTACTTACCTGAAGGAAGAACCTTCCTTAAATTTTCATTTTCTGGTAACCTGTTGCGGCATGCATTTTCCCGATGAACAACAAAAGTTTGCTATGGTTTACCATCTGCAGAATCTCGGGAAGAATGTACGTATCCGAATAAAATCATATACGCAACACGATCCACCCGTATTTCCTTCCCTTACGGATCTTTATAAAACAGCCAACTGGATGGAAAGGGAAACGTACGATTTCTTTGGGTTCAGGTTTAGCGGTCACCCCGATTTACGAAGGATATTGAATATGGATAGCCTTGAAGGCTGGCCGCTCCGGAAAGA
>CAZPKJ010000041.1:0-8561 GCA_964587075.1 uncultured Flavobacteriaceae bacterium
TCGGTTCTTACGGTCGGGTACACCGGGCAAGTCCGACTCAATGGTTTCGGATGCTTTAACCACTAATCCGGGAGCCACGCCAAATATCCCGTAGTATTTCATATAGCCTATTTCGTTGGTTTTTAATTTCAGTCCGATAGGTAATTCAACAAACTGAAGCTTTTGAATCACATCTATGGTTCCGATAGTGAATGTACCGGGAATAATTTCCGGTCTTTTGTATTTTCCACCCCGGTACGAAATATCAACACCTGTGGCAAACGCATAATTTTGTGTGATCTGGAACTCCGTAACCAGGCCGTAAGTAAAGCCTATCCGAAGGGCTTCATTTTTGATGCCATCGCCATCAACCCTGAACCAGGTCACCGCAGGAGACGCTTTTAGCCCGAAATTAAATTTTTGTTCGCTGTCCTGTGCAAGGCCCTGAAATACCAAAGCTAAAGATAACACCAGCGATAAAGCAAGTTTCTTCATAATTTTGTGGTTTAAAGTGCAAATTTACTGAATTATTATGGCAATAGCTCAAATCAGACCCTTATTTGTAACCATTGCGTTGTTAATATCGGCGTGTAGTAACAACTCTAATGATGTTGATCTGTCAGGGATTAAGTCGGATGTACAGCTAAAGCGATTTGAGCGCGACCTGGTAGTCGCCTTAAACGATTCGGGATTGAACGGTATGCAGAATCTGAAGCACAATTATGGCGAATTTATGAATGTGTTTACACACCATGTTCTCAGCATTCCCGACAGCACCGATGAATTTGAAGCCCGCGAACTCCGGAATTTTATCAGCGATCCCGAAATCAGGAAAGTGTTTGAGGATGTTTCGGAACAGTATCCCGATGTTACCGGCATTAAAAACGATCTGGATTTATTTCTGAGATATCATCAGCATTATTTTCCCGGGCAGGTTGTACCGGGAATGGTAACCTATGTTTCAGCATTCAACTATGCTGTTATAACAACTGATAGTGTGATAGGTATCAGTCTTGACATGTTCCTTGGGTCCGATTCGGAATATTACCCAAGGTTAGGAATTCCAAAGTATATGTCGGATAATTTTCGTCGCGAATATATTGTACCTTCTGTTATTAAAGCCTGGTTTCAGAGTGAATATGACCCTGCTGCAGTTAAGCGGGAGTTTTTAAGTCAAATGGTATATTACGGAAAACTGTTTTATTACATGGATGCCATGGCTCCATCACTTCCCGATTCTGTTAAAACAGGATTCAAACAGGCTCAGTTGGATTGGTGCCGGGAAAATGAGAACAGAATTTGGGCATTCTTTATTGAAAAGAAACTCCTGTTCAGTACCGATGCTTCGGAGTACGCCAGGTTTATTAATGACGGCCCTTCCTCGAATGGTTTTCCTGCCGATGCCCCGGCACGTATTGGCGCCTGGATTGGCTGGCAGATTGTGCGTGAGTATATGATAAAAAATAATCAGATAACTTTAACCGAATTATTAATGGAAACCGATGCTTTAAAAATTTTGGAAGCCTCGGGATATAAACCAAAACGTTAATTATGAAAAAATCCGACATCCGCTTTACAGTTACTTTAAACAACGATAAATTCCCCGAACAAATTCACTGGTCGGCCGACGATTCAGGAATCGAAGGGGTTAAGGAATGCAGTTCATTGATGATTTCCATCTGGGATCCGGCAGATAAGAGCACACTGCGCATCGACTTATGGACGTCAAAAATGATGGTTGATGAGATGAAACATTTTTATTACGAAACACTGCGAAGTATGGCCGACTCGTACCTGCGTGCCACCAACGATAAGGCATGTTCGGATGAACTTACTGCTTTTGCCGAAAAGTTCGCCAGGATGAGCGCAGAGAGCAAATAAATAAAATCAGTTTGTTCCCTGCTCGGATAAAGATTGGATATATTCTAAAACTGCATCCCTGCCTGTTGAAGCAGTTGCCGAGGTAATAAAATATGGGGGCAGCTCATCCCACCATTGCAGCAATTTATTCTTGAATTGTTCAACGTTCCGGTTTAATTCATTTTTGGTTAATTTGTCGGCTTTTGTGAAAACCAAAGCAAAGGGAATTTTTTTTTCGCCCAGGTAATTGATGAATTCAAGGTCTATTTGTTGTGGTTCGAGCCGTGCATCTATCAGAACAAATGTGTTCACCAGGGTTGGCCGGTTAGCCAGGTAACTGTTTATCATGTGCCGCCATTTTTCGCGGGCAGTTTGCGAAATTTTTGCATACCCGTAGCCGGGCAGGTCAACCAGGTACCAGGCGTTATTGATCTGAAAATGATTAATAAGCTGAGTTTTACCGGGGGTACCCGATGTTTTGGCAAGTCCCTTTTTAGCGACCAGCATGTTTAACAGCGACGACTTGCCAACGTTTGACCGGCCAATGAATGCAAATTCAGGCAAACCGGTGTCAGGACATTTTTTATAATCACTGTTGCTGCAAATAAATTCAGCCGAAGTTATTTTCATGTCGGTCAAAGTACCACTAATAAATTTACTTTACAGGATGATATGAGGCGATGTGCCTGTCTTTTTTGGTGCTGTAAATTTCGGAAATGGTAACCATGATTCCCGTTTCCTCAACATCGCCAAAATGATCATTCAGCGCGGTGCCAAAAGTTTTCATCGTTGCCGAAAGGTTCATGTAAGAATTAAAAAGCGGGGGAATGTTTTCACCAAGATCCCTTACATGGCTGTTCAGCACCCGGTGCCCGTCTTTATAATTCAGACCCTCAAGTTCCTGTACAAAAGCCGACATATCATGATTGATACCCCTGGGCTGAATAGGTTTTACCAGTTGTTCCTGGTCGGGGAAGTAATGGTGCATGAAAGATAAAATGTAATCCCGCGCAAGCGAATTAAAATGGCTGTACATGGTTACTTTGCCGAAAAAATAACGTATGTGCGGGTAGTCAACAACAATAGCACCAAGGCCGTCCCATAAATTATCGAGCGAAAACAATCCTTTGCGGTTTTCACTGGAGGGCTGGTAACGGGGTTGCACAAACGATCTGCCGAGCTCAATAGTGTAAGGCATGTATTCGGAAACAAATTTGTCCGAAAAAGTAAACAGTTCCGAAGTAGCCAGTCTGAAAACATTTTGTTCATCCATTCCGGCGTCGGCACACTCTATAAACCGGTATCCGCCTACAATTTCGCGGTCGGCCGGATTCCAAACGATAAGTTGTTTGTAAACATTGCCGGATGTGTCATATTCATCTATATCAATTTCGTGGCCGGTTCCTCCACCCGATGCGCGGAACGATATTTCACGTAAGCGGCCTATCTCCAGCATTACATTGGGCGAATCGTTATGCGTGATAATAAAAATCTTATTGGATCCGTTGTTGGTATCTCTCACAAACCGGTCTGCATTCAGTTCCGCTTCAAGAATCTCTCGGCTGATAGGGTCAATAACGGTTTGCATATTACTATAACTCGGGGTTAAAGGGAACAAGAGGCCCCTGGCTTTCCAACTTATAAACGTGACTCTTTACCTTGTCGGCCCATACCTTGTCGGTTAACCGGTTGTCAAACGCTGAGGAAGGAATCGGTTTGCCAAAGATAATGGGAATTGTTTTATTCTTCTGTTTATACATCTCATCGGGTAAATAAAGCATTTCTAGATTGGCTTTAATGCCCAAAGTCTCCCGGATGTTGGCAAGATTGTAAAAAAAATCTGAATTACGGCCGCCAATAAATACCGGAATAACATCCAGATGATACTTTTTAGCTTTGGTTATAAAGCTTTTTTTCCATTCCAGATCCCTGATAACTCCCTGCTTTTTCCGGGAAACCAGTCCTGCAGGGAAAATTAATACTCCCGAACCCGAGGCGTAAATACATCGGCAATGTTACGGCCGTGTTTGTTTACTCCTACAAAAATACCACTCAGGTTTTTGAGCTGTAGCAGGATGTCGTTCACCACAAACCGGATGTCGCGCCTGTTTTTCGATAAAACATGAACCAGCGTCATCGCATCCAATCCACCTAATGGATGGTTGGCTGCCATGACAAAACCTCCCGAAACAGGTACATTATCAATCCCGTCCGGTTTAATGATGGCACCAAATTCATCAATAATAGCCGATACAAACTCAAATTCGGTTTTTTCTCCATGCCTGTCGATAAAAGAATTGATCTCCTCCTGATGGGTTATCTTTTTCAAATACGACAGGATAAACCCCGGTAATATTTTATAAAGCCCCGGATTCTTAGATCGAAAAACCTCGTCAATGTCAATAAACTTCTTATTATCAGCACTTTTCATTAACTCAAAAGAAGAATGGGTGCTCAAAGTTAGTACTTTTAAAGTCAGTCGCATCTAAAATTTTCACCACTATTTCCCACTTAATACTTTCATCCTAAAAATGTCGTTAAATCAGCATGTTTAGTTAAAAGGATGTTTCATTTCAGGACCCCTGATGTCGTGCCGGAGAAAAATTTATTAACAAAATGTAATCATGGTGGTAAAATGTGGATATTCTTTATTTATCTTTACCCGCCATATCCGGATAGTGCTGTGAATCATCCTTTGGCGGGAACCCGGAACATTAAAAGTCATGCAGTTAATAGGAGAATTCGAAGTTAAGGTCGATGAAAAGGGCCGCATCATGGTCCCGGTTGGGTTGCGCAGGCAGCTACCAGCCGAGATGCAGGACCGGTTTGTACTGAACAGGGGTTTCGAAAACTGTGTGTCAATGACCCCATATCCGCTTTGGCTCAAAGAGTCGGAACGGGTAAATAAACTGAACTCAAACCGGAAGATTGTAAGGGAATACCAGCGGTTTTTTGCCAATGGTGCGGTTGAACTCATACTTGATGCCTCGGGGCGTATGCTCATCCCGAAACATTTGCAGGAATGGGGTTCCATCAGCCGCGAGGTAGTTATTTCCACGTTTGGGAACAAAATTGAAATATGGGCTAAGGAGAAGTTCAGGATACCTACTGCCGAAGATGCCGAACGGTATGCGGATCTGGCAGAGGACATATTTGGAACCGGGAATAATGAGGATGAGTGATGGTTTACCACATGCCTGTGATGCCCGGCGAATGTATCCGGGGACTTAACATCAGCGAATCGGGCACTTACGTGGATGTAACATTTGGGGGAGGCGGACATTCGAGAGCCATATTGAATGCGCTGGGAACCGGGGGAAAGTTGATTGCATTTGACCAGGATGAAGATGCACTTTCCAACCAAATAGATGATAAAAGATTTGAGCTGGTCAGAGATAATTTCAGGAATATGAAGCACCACCTGCAGTCGAAAGGATATTATCCGGTTAACGGAATCCTTGCCGACCTCGGTGTTTCTTCGCACCAGTTCGATACCCCTGAGCGGGGATTTTCAATTCGCTTCAATCATGACCTTGATATGCGAATGGACAACCGCCATTCCACTACAGCCCTCGAAATTCTGAATACATATTCTGAACAGAAACTCACCGGGATGTTCTCCCGGTATGGTGAAGTGAAGAACTCAAAATCACTTGCCGCTGCCATTGTAAAGGCACGGGCAACTTCTCCGTTAACCGGATCCGGTTCATTCCGCAAAGCAATTGCGCACCTGGTACCTAAAGCAACTGAAAATACATGGCTTGCCCAGGTGTACCAGGCCCTGCGGATTGAAGTAAACAACGAGATGGATGCTCTTATGGACCTGCTCGAACAATCACACGATTCGCTTGCTCCCGGAGGAAGAATAGTAATAATGTCGTACCATTCACTCGAAGACCGGCTGGTGAAAAATTATTTATCGAAAGGAAATTTTGAAGGAATCAGCACCAGGGACCTGTTTGGTAATGAAACCGGATTAAAGTTTCGTCAGCTCACTAAAAAACCAGTCGTTCCTTCCGAATCCGAAATAAAACTTAATCCCCGATCGCGCAGTGCCAAACTCCGCATCGGTGAAAAAATATAATCATAACCATGAACAGGCAAAAAACAGCAGTTGCAGTCCCTCTGCAGGCCACCGCCAAAAACAATGGTATGTCGGGCGCGCGCAAATACCTGCGTTACCTCAATGTTTTTGGTATTTTCAGTAAGGAAAACCTGGTGAGCGTAATGCCTTACATTTTTTTCCTCACCGTTATCGCCCTGCTTTATATCGCCAACAGTTACCAGGCCGAACGTACTATCCGGGAAATCGATGGAATAAACAAGGAGCTGAAAACTCTGCGTACCGAATATGTTACCGGAAAATCGGAACTGATGTTTGTGAGCAAACAAACCGAAGTGGCCCGGAAAGTTGGCTTACGCGGAATTAAGGAATCGGTTGAGGCTCCAATGAAAATTATTGTTCATCAAAAACCTTCATCCAAAAAGTAACGTCCGTTTATGGGTGAAACTAAAAAAGATATATTATTAAGGGTTTACCTGGTGTACATTTTTATGTGCATGTTTGGTGTGGCCATACTTGTACGGATATGGCACCTCCAGTATGTAGAGGGTGATTTTTGGAAGGCACGTGCCGACAGCCTGACAACCCGACTTCAGAATATTGAACCGTCGCGCGGAAATATATTCTCTTCCGACGGAAGCCTGCTTGCCACATCGGTTCCGATTTATGATTTGCGTGTGGATATGATGACCGAAGCCATCACACCCGATATTTTTAATGAAAAAATCGATTCATTATCTGTTTGCCTTTCACGGCTGTTCAACGACAGGCCCGCATCGGAATATAAGCAACAGTTGCGTGATGCGCGTAAAAACGGACAACGATATTACCTGCTCAAGAAAAATGTCTCCTACAAGGATCTTTTGAAGGTGCGGCAGTTTCCGATTTTCCGTATGGGAAGATATAAAGGCGGCCTTATTGCTGAACAAAAAAATAAAAGGGTAAAACCGTTTAACCTCCTCGCTGCCCGTACCGTTGGTTACAAAGTAGATGGAGTTGAACCCGTTGGCATTGAAGGCGCGTACGACGAACACCTGAAAGGAACCGCCGGCATGCGGCTGATGCAACGGCTCTCGGGTAATGTTTGGAAACCCCTGAACAATGAAAATGAAATTGAGCCTAAGGATGGAAATGATGTAATTACAACCATCGATATCAATTTGCAGGATGTTGCCGAAAATTCACTTTATACTCAGTTGAGCGGTCATAATGCCGAAAAAGGTTGTGCCATTCTGATGGAAGTGAGTACCGGAAGAATTTTAGCTATTGCCAATCTCAAAAGAGGTAATGACGGTAATTATAATGAGGAGTACAATTTTGGTGTAGGCGAAAGTACCGAGCCCGGCTCAACATTTAAACTTGCCTCAATCATGGCGCTTTTAGAAGATGGCTATGTTGAGCCCGACGATACTGTTGATACGCAGGGCGGGGCAATCCGTTATGCCAACCGGGTTATGAAAGATTCACATGAAGGAGGTTATGGCAGGACCTCTATGCAGCATGTGTTTGAAGTAAGTTCGAATGTGGGGATTTCGAAAATGGTACATAAGTTTTATTCTAAAAACCCCCAGGCATTTGTTGACCGTGTACGTGGATTTGGCCTTGGTGAGAAACTTGGCTTGCAAATCCCCGGCGAAGGAAAACCATACATCAACAGTACAGAGAATAAAAGCTGGTCGAAAGTAACCCTTCCGTATATGTCCATTGGATATGAGTGTTCATTTACTCCATTACAAATTCTGACCTTATACAATGCCGTTGCCAACAATGGTAAAATGGTAAAACCGGTATTTGTAAAGGAAATTCGTAATAAAGGTCAACTGGTACAGGAATTTCCAACCACAGTAATTAAGGACAGTATTGCTTCGTTGCAAACCATAAAGAAAGTACAGGCTATGCTCGAAGGTGTGGTACAGCATGGAACAGCCACCAACTTGAAGCATGCCCAGTATAAAATAGCCGGTAAAACAGGAACCGCTCAAATAGCCAATGCCAATGCGGGTTATAAAAACGGAAAGGTGCGCTACCAGGCATCATTTGTTGGCTATTTCCCTGCCGATAACCCCAGGTTTAGCTGCATCGTGGTAGTTTATGCACCCAACAACAATTTGTATTACGCGTCGCAGGTTGCAGGCCCCATCTTTAAGGAAATTGCCGATAAGGTATTTGCAACCAGTATTGATTTGCACCGCGAAATGGGAACTGAAAGTTTGATGGCGGGAAATCTGCCTCCGGTTAAGTCAGGACAATACAAAAACGCGGGTAAAGTGCTCCGGCATTTGAAAATTCCCGTTGATATAGCCGATGGTCAGCATAACTGGGTAGCAGCATCTCGTTCACCGGAAGCGCTGAAGTTTAACGGTATCAATATACGTCACAACCAGGTCCCTGACGTTCGCGGCATGGGCTTACGCGACGCCATATACCTGCTTGAAAGCAAAGGTTTGCAGGTACGCATTGTTGGAAGGGGATCGGTTATACACCAATCAATTTCGGCTGGTACGCAAATTCAGAAAGGAAGAGAAATAACAATACAGCTTGGTTAATGAAACAACTAAAGGAAATATTGTATAAAGCCGGATTAACCGAAGTTATCGGTTCAACAGCTGTTGAAGTGAACGGAATAACGTTTAATTCGAAAGACGTTGAAAGCTGATAT
>CAZPKJ010000041.1:8571-18397 GCA_964587075.1 uncultured Flavobacteriaceae bacterium
GGGCACCTTAACCGATGGTCATAATTACATTGAACAGGCCATTCAATCCGGTGCCACATCGGTGATTTGTGAAACAATACCATCAGTTACCAGTGCCGGAGTGACTTATGCCAAAGTTACCGACAGTGCACTCGCCTTATCCGTAGCCGCATCTAACTTTTACGATAACCCTTCCGAGAAGCTTTCGCTGATAGGTATAACCGGAACCAATGGGAAAACGACAACTGCTACATTACTATATCATTTATACCGTGAACTTGGATTCCGGTGCGGTCTTATTTCAACTGTACAGAACCAGGTAAACGATGAAGTTTATGCCGCAACACATACAACACCCGACCCTGTCCGCCTGAATAAATTGCTGGCGATAATGGTCAGGGAAAACTGTACACATTGTTTTATGGAAGTCAGTTCACATGCAGTGGCTCAGAAACGTGTAGCCGGGCTGGCTTTCGCAGGGGGTGTTTTTACCAATATTACCCACGATCATCTCGATTACCATAAAACTTTTGATGAATATATAAAAGCCAAAAAAGCGTTCTTCGATCAGCTTCGTTCATCAGCGTTTGCAATTTACAATGGCGATGATAAGAATGGTAAAATCATGGTTCAGAATTGCCAGGCTGTTAAAAAAAGTTTTTCTCTTAAGTCGATGGCCGACTATCGTTGCCGGATATTGGAAAACACTTTTGGCGGCCTGTTGCTGAATATAGACGGGAATGAAGTTTTATGCCGGCTTATTGGCAGCTTTAACGCGTATAACATAACCGGCGTGTTTGCAACGGCCATGATGCTTGGCGAAGACAAACTTACCGTGCTGACCGCACTGAGCAATCTGGGACCGGTTGAGGGACGGTTTGAATATGTTGTTTCAGGCACGAACGTTACCGGTATAGTGGATTACGCCCACACTCCCGATGCGCTTAAGAATGTATTGAATACTATCAAGGATATACGTACCGGCAACGAGCAGGTAATAACCGTTATTGGTTGTGGCGGCGACCGCGATAAAGCCAAGCGTCCGCTGATGGCGAAAATAGCCTGTGAGTTGAGCAACAAAGTAATTCTTACTTCCGACAATCCGCGATCGGAAGATCCTGAAGTTATTATTTCTGAAATGAAAGCCGGTGTATCACCCGTTCATTTTAAGAAAGCACTCTCGGTTACCGACAGGCGCGAAGCGTTGAAGGTGGCATGCAGCCTGGCTTCTGTGGGAGATATTATTCTGGTTGCTGGAAAGGGTCATGAAAAGTACCAGGAAATTAAAGGTGTAAAATATCCCTTTGATGATAAAATGGTTTTACTTGAATCATTTAAAATATTTGAAAGCTGATGCTCTATTATTTGTTCGATTATCTCGATAAAGCATTCGATTTACCCGGCGCGGGGGTTTTCCGGTACCTGTCGTTCAGAGCAGCCATGGCTATTATTCTTTCGCTGTTTATTACGCTCATTCTTGGCAAAGGCATCATCCGTTTGTTATTGAAAAAACAGGTTGGCGAAACCATCAGGGATCTGGGCCTTGAAGGACAGGCAAAGAAACAGGGCACACCTACCATGGGTGGATTGATTATCCTTTCGGCGATACTGATTCCGGTGCTGTTGTTTACCAAACTGCATAATATTTATGTAATAATTATGATCCTTTCAACCGTATGGCTGGGTTTGATTGGATTTATTGATGATTATATCAAAGTATTTAAGAAAGATAAAAAAGGACTTGCGGGTAAATTCAAGATCATTGGCCAGGTAGGATTGGGTGTTATTGTTGGTTCGCTGTTATTCTTTCACGACGATGTGGTGGTTCGCGAACGCACTGAAGGCCGGCCAATCATTGTAAACAATCAAACTACCATTATAGATCAGATACAGGCAAGTGAGAACACGGTATTTTCTTCGAAGGATGTAAAGTCAACAACTACAACAATTCCATTTATGAAGAATAACCAGTTTGATTATTCAAAACTGGTGAAATGGCTTGGTGACGATAACGGTACTTATACCGCCATTGCATTTATTCTGATTGTAATTCTCATTGTTACCGCGGTATCAAATGGCGCAAACATAACCGATGGTATCGACGGACTTGCTACAGGTACTTCGGCCATTATTGGTACCACTTTGGCCATTTTCGCTTATGTGTCGGGAAACATGGTATTCGCAAACTATTTGGATATTATGTATATCCCGAATGCGGGAGAACTCATGGTATTTATGAGTGCCTTCGTTGGTGCATGTGTTGGATTTTTGTGGTTCAACGCTTACCCCGCACAGGTTTTTATGGGCGATACCGGAAGTCTGGCATTAGGTGGAATTATTGCTGTGTTCGCCATCGCCATCCGTAAAGAATTGCTTATACCTATCATATGCGGCATCTTCCTGGTCGAAAACTTATCAGTAATGGTTCAGGTAAGTTATTTTAAGTACACCAAAAAGAAATATGGCGAAGGCCGAAGGATATTTAAAATGTCACCACTGCATCATCATTATCAAAAGCTGGGATATCACGAAGCTAAGATAGTTACCCGGTTCTGGATTGTTGGTATCATGCTGGCCGTACTCAGTGTTGTTACTCTTAAGTTACGTTAATCAGAATGACCCTGAAAAATAAAATAGTAATACTGGGAGCCGGCGAAAGCGGCTATGGTGCCGCTGTGCTTGCTGCCAAAAAGGGGTTTGAAGTTTTCGTTTCCGACAGTGGCGTGATTAACGATGAGTACCGGAGTTTGCTTACAAATAATGCCATCCGATTCGAAGAAGGAACGCATACTGAGTCGGAAATCATAAGCGCCGCTGAAGTAATAAAAAGTCCGGGTATTCCTGATAAAGCAGAGATTATTAAAAAGATCAGAGCAAACAATATTCCGATTATTTCGGAGATAGAATTCGCGGGAAGATATACCAATGCAAAGAAAATTTGCATTACAGGTACCAATGGTAAAACTACCACTACCATGCTGGCTTATCATATTCTGAAAAAAGCTGGATTGCATGTGGGGCTTGCCGGAAATGTAGGCAAGAGTTTTGCGCTTCAGGTTGCCGAACATGATTATGACTACTATGTACTTGAACTGAGCAGTTTTCAGCTTGATGGCATGTTTACATTCAAGGCCGATATCGGTATCCTGCTGAACATTACCCCCGACCATCTCGACAGGTATGAGTACCGGTTGGAGAATTATATCGAATCGAAATTCCGCATCACTAATAATCAAACATCCGATGATGCATTTGTTTACTGTGCCGATGATGAAATTACCTCGTCCGAGGTAAAAAAAAGAAACATTCAGTCAACAGCGTACCCGTTTTCCATAAAACAGGAATCGGGAATGGCGGCGTTTGTAAAAGATGAACAACTCAACCTTAATATAAAAAACCAAAACCTAAGTATGTCAATATTTAACCTCGCCCTGCAGGGCAAACACAACCTGTACAACACCATGGCAGCCGGAATAGCGGCCAGGATTCTCGACATCCGTAAAGATATTGTCAGGGAATGTTTCTCCGATTTTACCAATATCGAACATCGGCTTGAGCATGTGATGACGGTACACGGAATTGAGTTCATCAACGACTCTAAGGCTACTAACGTTAACTCGGTTTGGTATGCTCTTGAATGTATGCAGAAACCCGTAGTCTGGATTGTGGGTGGAGTTGATAAAGGAAACGATTACGAATTGCTTCGTGATTTGGTAAAGCAAAAAGTAAAAGCGATTGTTTGCCTGGGAAAAGATAATAAAAGGATTTTGGAAGCCTATTCGGATATAATTCCTGATATCACCGAAACCACTTCGGCTGCTGAAGCTGTTAAAGCTGCCTATGAAAAAGGCCGTAAAGGCGATGCCGTTCTGTTATCACCTGCATGTGCAAGCTTTGATCTGTTTAAAAATTACGAAGACCGTGGCTGGCAGTTCAAAAAGGCCGTAAGGGCACTTTAAAAATTTACCGGTATGAACATGACTTGGTTGGATACGTATTTTAAAGGTGACCGCATTATCTGGTTAACCGTTATGCTGCTTTCGGTATTTTCGGTACTTGCCGTATACAGCTCCACCGGTACCCTGGCATATAAATACCAGTCGGGAAATACGGAGTATTACCTTTTCAAACACGCATTTATCCTGTTGTTTGGTTTTGGTCTTATGTATGTGGCCCATCTGTTTAAATATACTATATATGCCAAGTTTTCAAAAATTGCGCTGATTATTGCCGTTCCGCTATTGCTGCTGACTTTATTCATGGGAACAAATTTAAACGAAGCCAGCAGGTGGCTTACATTACCCATCGTGAATTTGTCGTTCCAGACTTCGGATCTTGCCAAGCTGGCATTGATATTATTTGTAGCCAGGGCCCTTTCAAAGAAGCAGGAAAACATTAAGGATTTCAAATCGGCATTTATGCCAATCATGTTACCTGTGCTTGTGACTTGCGGACTGATATTACCCGCTAATTTTTCGACTGCCGCCGTGTTGTTTACTACTTGTATTATTCTCATGCTGATTGGCAGAATCAGTTTTAAGTATATCATGTCGCTGGTTGGAATTGGAATTGTAGCATTCGGGTTATTTATTGGTATAGCTACGTTGGTTGGGTTCGAAGGGAGGATGGAAACCTGGAAGAAAAGAATTGAATCTTTTGTTGATGACGATGGATCGGGAAATTATCAGTCGCAACAGGCAAAAATTGCCATTGCTACCGGTGAGTTGTTTGGAAAAGGACCTGGTAACAGCACCCAGCGAAACTTCTTACCCCATCCTTATTCCGATTTCATATTCGCAATCATAGTGGAGGAATACGGACTGGCCGGAGCATCACTCATTGTAATATTATATCTGGTATTACTATACCGGGCTATAAAAATCGCACAGAATTCTCCAAGGGCATTTGCAACCTTCCTTGCCATTGGTTGTGCATTCAGTCTTACGTTCCAGGCTATGATTAATATGGCCGTTGCCGTTAACCTGTTCCCGGTAACGGGTCAGCCTCTGCCTATGTTAAGTATGGGTGGTACATCTATATGGTTTACCAGTATTGGTATTGGAATCATATTGAGTGTAAGTCGTGATCTTGAGAAAGAAAACGCGTTAAAACCGGCGAATGGCTGAGCGTCGGATAATCATCAGTGGCGGTGGCACCGGAGGCCATATATTTCCGGCAATTGCTATTGCCAATGCATTGAAGGAAGCAGACCCCGCAACCAGCATATTGTTTGTTGGCGCAACGGGAAAAATGGAAATGGAAAAAGTACCCGCTGCAGGATATAAGATTGTGGGATTAAATATTACGGGACTTCAGCGGAGCATGAAATGGTCAAATCTCATGTTTCCGTTTAAATTACTAACAAGCCTGATGAATGCAGGAAAAATTATAAAAAACTTTAAACCACATGTAGCGGTAGGGGTTGGAGGTTACGCCAGCGGTCCGCTGCTGTATATGGCCTCGCGTCTTAAAATCCCCTGTCTTATTCAGGAACAAAATTCATATCCCGGAATTACCAACAAGCTTCTTGCTTCAAAGGTTGAAAAAATTTGCGTGGCTTATGAAAATATGAACCGGTTTTTTCCACCGTCAAAAATTATTTTAACCGGCAATCCTGTTCGCGAAGACATGGTTGTTACTCATGGTAAAAGAGATGATGCGGCACGGTTCTTTAATGTTGCGGCAGGTAAGCCGGTGCTGGTGGTAGTTGGCGGAAGCCAGGGAGCGCGCAGTATTAATATTGCTGTTGCCAGTCACCTGAATGAAATTGCTGATGCTGGTATTCAGTTGGTATGGCAATGTGGCAAAAATTATATTGAACAGGCCCGTATGGCCATTGCAAATCTTAAAAACAGCTCAGGCATTGTGGCCTTTGATTTTATTAACCGGATGGATTATGCATACGCTCTGGCGGATGTAATCATATCACGCGCCGGAGCCAGCACCGTTTCGGAATTGTGTATTGTTGGAGTACCGGCTATTCTGGTTCCATTACCAACGGCAGCTGAAGACCACCAGACTCATAATTGCAAAGCACTGGTAGAAAAGAAAGCCGCCATCCTGATAAAGGATGCGGATGCCGGCAGTTTGCTGGTACAAGAAGCCATCAGGTTAATGTCAGATACCAGCGAGAGGTTAATGCTCAGTAACAATATCAAAGCACTGGCCATACACAACGCCGCTAAAACAATTGCCGGTGAGGTGATACGGTTATCAGATAAAAACATTGCGGATTGAAAGATTTTAACCATATAAAATATGTGTATTTCCTTGGGATAGGTGGTATTGGGATGAGTGCGCTTGCCCGTTATTTCAAAGTGAAAGGAATGGTTGTATCGGGGTACGATAAAACTCCAACGGCGCTTACCAGTGAACTGTCGGGTGAAGGTATAAGTGTCCATTTTGAAGATGATGTAACCGGGTTGCCCGCATATTTTTCGAACCATGATAATGATGCGGAAATTCTGGTGATTTATACGCCTGCAATTCCCTCTGATCACAAGGAGCTGAATTATCTGAAAAACAAAGGATATAAGCTGTGGAAGCGGTCGGAGGTTTTAGGACAAATAACAAAAGGAACTACCACAATCGCTGTGGCGGGTACTCACGGTAAAACAACCACATCCACTATGATAGCACATGTGTTGAAGCATCATGGAGTGAACTGTACGGCTTTTTTAGGAGGTATTTCGGCAAACTATAACACCAATTTGCTTTTACCCGACATCACACTTGGTAAAGAGGTAATGGTTGTAGAAGCGGATGAATACGATCGTTCCTTTCATACACTCTTTCCCGACTTCGCGGTTATTACCTCGCTTGATGCAGATCACCTGGATATATATGGCAACCACCAGGCCATGATAGATGCGTATCGGAAGTTTGCCGGTCAGGTTGAAACTAACGGTATGCTTATATTTAAATCGGGGTTGCCTCTTGGCGATATCAGGGAGGATGCCAGAACTTATTCTATTGTAAAGGACGCTGATTACAGGGCTCAAAATATCTCGGTCTCGGAAGGTGCATATCACTTTTCAATACAAACACCCCGTGGGAATTATGATAATTTTATACTGTCATGGCCCGGGCGCCACAATGTGGAAAATGCCGTTGCTACTTTCGCAATTTGTACGGCCTACGGCCTGGATGCTGACCAGGTCAGAGCAGGACTGGCAACGTTTAAAGGTGTAAAGCGCCGGTTCGATTACCAGATCAAGTCCGATAAAATCGTAATGATCGATGATTATGCGCATCATCCGGGCGAGTTGGAAGCAGCCATTGGTTCGGTGAAAGAACTTTATCCTGGTAAAAAAATATTAGGCATATTCCAGCCACATCTTTATTCACGAACTAAAGATTTTGCTGATGAATTTGGTAAGAGCCTTTCAGGACTGGATGAATTAGTGCTTCTTGATATTTATCCCGCAAGGGAATTACCCGTTGAAGGGGTTACCTCAGGTTTAATCCTGGAACATGTCGAATTGAAAAGTAAGAAAGTTTGTTCGGTTCAGGAGATGTTTGATGAAGTCAGCAATAGTAATGCAGGTGTTATTCTCACCCTGGGTGCCGGCGATATCGATAAGCTGGTTGAACCGGTAAAGAAAATATTAATGCAAAAATTTAATATCCAAAAGCCATGATCCGGATTAATAAGAAAGTTCTTTCGCTTACTATATGGACATTGGTATCCTGTGCCATGATTGTAATTCTTGGTTTTACGGGATATGAACAAAAATTACAAAAGTGTAAAGGTTTAAAAATTCGTATTGCCGATGAAACAGGTAATTATTTCATCGAACCAAAAGACATTGTGGAACTGCTTAACTCAAAAGCTGGCCGCGTTAAGCAACTTGAAATGAAAGATGTCGACTTGTCGAAACTCGAACGGTTGGTTTATACAAATCCATATGTAAAAAAAGCTGAGGTATATTCTACCATAGATGGTTATGTGAATATTGAAGTTTGGCAGCGCGACCCGATTGTCAGAGTAGTAAATATCGATAACGAACATTTTTATATCGACAGGGAAGGAGAGTTTATGCCAGTTACTGATAAATATACATGTCAGGTGCCGGTTGCTTCTGGTTTTATTTACGACCGGCCATTCAGATACGGGAACAGTAACATTAACAAAGAAAGTACGAAAGACAAAGCTTCATCAACACTGAAACAGTTGTTTGAAATAGCGGAATTCCTGCAGGCCAACGAGTTCTGGAATGCCCAGATTGAACAAATTTATGTAAATGAAATTTCAGAAATCGAGCTGATTCCAAGAGTAGGAAATCATGCAATATTGATTGGCTCAGCCAAAAATCTGAACGAAAAGATGAACAACCTGTTGGTATTTTACAATGAAGGTATCAGTAAAAAAGGCTGGGATAAATATTCAAGAATCAATTTAAAGTTCGAGAACCAGGTTATATGTACTAAAGCGGGAAGTTAATTATTAAAATAATACTGAATCCTAAAAGTTAATTCAACATAAGTTATAAACCTACTTTCAAAAAACATTTAATGGAAAATTCAGCAATCATTGTTGGCCTCGATATAGGAACCACAAAAATCTGCGCAATCGTTGGTAAGAAGAATGAATTCGGGAAAATTGAAATTCTTGGAATTGGCAAGTCCGAATCGCTGGGAGTTATGCGTGGTGTTGTAGCCAATATTGAAAAAACGGTAAACTCCATCAGGGAGGCAGTTGCAATGGCCGAAAACAAGGCTAATGTCGAGATTGAAGAGGTTTTTGTTGGAATAGCAGGCCAGCATATTAAAAGCCTCCAGCACCGTGGTATGATAACACGTACCAACACTACGGATGAAATAAGCCAGTCCGACATAAATGCCATCATTGAAGACATGCACCGTTTGGCAATGCCTCCCGGCGAAGCAATTATTCACGTAATTCCGCAGGAATTTATCATCGATAATGAACAGGGTATAAAAGATCCCATTGGCATGTCGGGTATTCGTTTGGAAGCAAACTGCCATATTATTACCGGATTAATTACTGCTGCCAACAATATTGAAAAGTGTGTAAAGAAGGCTGGATTACAGGCGGCTGACCTTATCCTGGAGCCGTTAGCATCAGCCGAAGCCGTTTTAACCGATGAAGAGAAAGAAGCAGGGGTTGTATTGGTAGATATAGGCGGTGGTACAACCGATGTGGCCATTTTTCAGGATGGTATCATCCGACATACCGCGGTGATCCCATTTGGTGGCAACGTTATCACCGAAGATATTAAAGAGGGCTGTTCAATTATCAGGAGCCAGGCTGAGTTATTGAAAATTAAGTTCGGTTCAGCCCTGGCCAAGCAAATGAAGGATAATGAAATTGTTTCAATTCCCGGATTACGCGGACGCGAGCCTAAGGAGATTTCCGTAAAGAACCTGGCAAGTATAATACAGGCACGTATGGAGGAAATTGTGGAGAATGTATATTATGAAATCAGAAACTCGGGTTTTGAGAAAAAGTTAATAGCAGGAATTGTGGTTACCGGTGGCGGCGCGCAGCTCAAACATGTTACACAACTGGTCGAGTATATCACCGGTATGGATACACGAATCGGTTATCCGAATGAACATCTTGGCAAAGGATTCGAAGAAGTTAAAAGTCCTATGTATGCCACCGGTGTTGGTTTGGTAATGAAAGGAATGATGGAAGCTGATAAAAATAAAGTGGTCGCTAAAAATGTTGAAGAACCCTTGCATGAAGAGCCCAGGAAAGGAAACTGGTTTAAATACTTTTTTGAAAAAGGTAAGGAACTTCTTAATGATGAAGGCGATGATAATGAATATAAAAGCTAAAAAAAATTGAATTAACCTGAATTAATAATTAAAACCCCCAAAA
>CAZPKJ010000042.1:0-18345 GCA_964587075.1 uncultured Flavobacteriaceae bacterium
CGGGGTACAAGATGGGTCGTGCCGATGGCACTCCTGGTTCCGTGATGTTCGTTCCCGGGGTTAGCACCCCGGGGTACAAGATGGATTGTGCCTACGGCACTCCTGGTTCAGTGGTAGTCGTTGATCGCTGGGTTAGCAACCAATTTTGGTCCTCGGCTAAGGCACCGGCCTTTCGGTTTGGGTCCGAAGTCTCGGACGAGGATCTGCAAATGATCAAGTTTTCTAAGTAATTGATTAATCATTATCAAATGTAAACCTTTATAGGATTCGATAAACAATTGGAATATTGAGTCATGTTCACTTTGGTGTGACTGTAAAAACGGTAGAATAGTTCACTTAAACATTTTTAGTTGGACATTGAACATTTTACATTCCCGTGTCATTCGCTGATTACAACAAGTTTCTTCCCGGCTCTGAATCCACCTGACGTAATTATACAATTATAAACCCCACCACTCAAAAACGAAACATCAATCTGCTGCAACGTGCTCCACGGCGGCAGGCGCATTTCATATACCCGCCGGCCGTTCATATCAAAAATCTCCAATTTGCCTGATTTGTTTTGTGGTAAGAGGTAAATTATTTTAAGCGCGCCATGGGTGGGGTTGGGTGAAACCGAAAATTTAAAATCATGCCCTGCAATTTCATCCACCCCTATTGTTAAACACTGACAACCCAGTGTGGTATCACAGCCAAGGTAGTAGTTGGGGTGGTTAACATTACCACGCCCTGAATAACAAGGTAGGTGTAGCGCATGTTGCTGTACATCACATGCAACACCTGCGCTATCCGGATAATTGATGTAGTGCAAATCAATAACACTGTTCCCCGATGAAATATAAATTTTACCATCTGCGGCCAGGTACATCAAAAAGAAATCCGTCCAATAGGGTGGTTGTGGGGAGTAATAACCGTCGTTGATTGCAACTACCTGCACACTTGCTGGCACATCGGATGTATCGGTGTTGATTTGATAAATCTGATCAAAATCGGTTACGTACAGGTATTGGGAGTTGGAAGAAAATGCCATTCCAAAACCACCGTTTGGCGTTGACAAGTCGATCAGCAGCGGATTAGTGAACATTCCGGTGCAGCGGTCAAAATCGAATAATCGTATATCCCGGTAAACACTTCCAAACGATCCTGAACCATACGAATAAGCAAATTTCTTACCATCGGGTGAAAACCCCATTTGATAATTAAAGCCATCGTGATCGGGAACACTGAGACTTTGGGATGTGATGGAAGTGATTCCGGCGGGAGTTAAAAGTAATTTGTAAACCTCATCGCTGCTATCGCGCATCATTACAATCCACCAGTCGCGTCCATTGGCATGTTTGCACGCGGCCAGGGTGGGACAAAGTGAGTCCTGCAACGCAATCTCGTTCTTTTGCGTAACTGCTCCCAATCCTCCATTCAAATTCATATCAATGATACTATACATCAGTTCTGTTGGCAGATTGAGTCCATTGGCAGGATTTCCCGTTGAATGAAACAAAATGTATTTATGACTGCTGTCGGGCCAGGGCAGTGCAATATTCTGACCAATGAATGGCATTCCGTTATTTTGCCAAGCTGTAGTGAAGGGCCCCGGATTTAATCCTTTTCCGTTTTGCATGGTATCATTAGTTGCATCTGCGATCCAAATGCCATTACACACGAAAAGTAAATTCCCATTGTTATCTGAAATATTTGCCTGACAGGAAAGAAATTTCATTTTCCTCGTTTCAGGTAAAACGGTTACATTATTTATATCAAAAAGCAATCTTGTTTTTTGCGAAGTTGTAAACGAATCGGTGAAGGTTCCGTAGCCAAGTAACCACTGGTGATTCAGGCCCTGTGTATAAACGTCATTAATCAAAAGGCCATTCAACAAAGTGATAAAGATTAAACTAACTATGAAAGATGAAGCTTGGATATGTTGCATAATCTTCAACTTATTTAATTATTACCAACTTCTCAAACGGGTACACTTTTTTGCCGCAAATTACTTTCACAAAATAAACTCCGGGCGAAAGATCAATGGTTGATAACCTCACTTTATTGCTTTCTGAATTTAAATTGGCTGAAGCTACTTGTTCTCCGTTCACATTCAGTAATTTCATATTTGCGACTTCACCATTTCGGTTTCCGATAATGATATCTACATATTCATTGGCAGGATTGGGCACCAGTTTTATCTCCGAAAAACGTTTTGATGGCATGCTTTGTGAAGTATTTGCTGACCGGTAATATCCAGCTTGTAAACACACCCATGTATCATTATATATCATGGTATCGTTGAATAGCCGCACAAAATTCCGTGCTCTGAACACCGACGGTCCTCCGGCTGAAGGACACTGCAAAGCAATATCCAGTATCGCGCTGTAGTAAGGAGAAAGACTGTCTTTACCGTATCGTTTATACAGATAATAATATTCATTCATCGACCGCTCGTTCCATTCGGGAAGTTCAGTTGGTGTAACCATATTATTAATCACCAAAACGCTGTCACGGATCCCCTCTACTAATAATTGTTTTTGGGCAACCAGATTTGTACGTGTGTTCCGATGAAACAACAGTTCGGTAATAAAGACATCGCGCTGAGAGGAATAATCGATGGTAGTATCGGCCAGGGCTAAACTGTCAATATAATTAAGACTGTCGGAATATAGGCTGATCAGACTGTCGGCATATATTACCAGAGTAGTAAAGGTGGAATCAAAAAGTTCGGTTGTCGACAATCGCTGACTAAACTGATGAAGCTGACCGGTTGCAGTGGAGTCGAGCTGGTTGTAAAAGGATACAAACGCGCTGTCGCTATTAAGTAATGAGTCATTCCATGCCAGCATATCGAATAACTGTCGCTTTGCCATGTTTTGTGATTCATAAGGATAATCTACTGTGATAATGCTGTCGTTTATGATGGCATTTATCAGGGAGTAATCAACGTCTTCTTCACCACCTCCAACAAGTTGCTGATGACAAGTTATTATAGATGAACAAGAGTACGGTGTGCCGGAAGGATCATCGAAAAACCAGGTGGGAGGATTTACCTGTGGGTGGTATGTGGAGCCAGTAGGAACATGAACAAAATATATTGATTGTGTAAATCCACCAAAATTCATATTCACTGCCTGATCCACATTTATCAGAGGTACATTTATCCAACGGTTACCTTTGTGTTCCTGTCCTCCGGTAACAGCGCTGCCGTCATAAAAAAGACCTACTGAACAATGATACATTATGTTGCCCGAAATGTTGCTTGCAAGTCCGCAAGGCGCCGAGAAAAGCAATCCGAACTCCTGTTCTTCAACGGTGTTACAAGTAAAAATACAATTTACTCCTGTCCAATTACGGATTCCGGTAGTGCCTGAAGTAAAAGAAACAACATGGTTACGCGAAACAAAAGCTCCGGGACTTCCCAATATTTCAATACCCGTCATTGACGACTGTGCATTATTTTGATACTGTTCAATTACGTTACATGAAATTCTGGGACTTAACGTGGTAGATGCGATGATTCCAGCCAAGGCATTATTCAGATTGACGTAATTGTACTCAAGTCTGTACCTGGCCAACCCTGTTATATTTTGTTCACGAGTTTCAATACCTACGCCGGCAGGATCGCCAGAAATGTAAATGAAATTACCAATAGCACTCATGTTTGCGGCCCCTTCATTATCAAACCAATCAATCCCCCTAAAACTGGCCTCAATCGTGTTTCCATTAAAATCGGTTGTCAGCAGATCGGTACATAGTTCAGAATACACCCCGGTTCGCATGCCGGTCATGGTTAGACCGTTGGCGCGCAGGTTTGAGTAGTGGGTGTGAATACCGGTAAAGCAGTTTTGCATGGTGGCCATGCCGGGGACGGGCATTACAACCACATCGCCGAATTTATGAATTATCTGGTCGCCAAACGACGCCACGGTGGCTCCTTTGAAATTATTGCCGGTGCTGTAAAAACCATCGGGCTGAATGTCGACAAAGCCGCTGTTTAATACCGTAATGCGTTGCGACCGGTGGGCGATAATGCCCGCGTGCATGTTTACAAACTGATTAGGCGCCGTCCCGCTCCTGCCTATGGTTAAAGTGGCCATATCGTTTAACTCAATGCCGGCAAAAGGTTTGTCGCCATGTGAAATCTGACCCGCATAATCAGGCTTAAATCCCGTAGCGGAAATCATACCAAACACCGAAGAGGATATGCTCGTATTGATCAGCGTATTGAATAAATTAGGGTTTACGTGGGGAGGAACGTAAATCTGACGCACACATTCGGTAATATAAGAGTTTGAAATTCTCATGGCAGCGCGATCTTCTGCATAGATTCCCACATCCGCATCACGAATGTGGCTTCCGTTTTCAACAACAATTTCAGCCTCACCCATCACGCGTATTCGATTCCACATAGTGTAGCAGCCGGTGATGGTGGTATTATCCAGTGTAAAAGTAAATCCGGGTGATACCATTATTTGTGCTCCGGGGTACATATACACCGTGCAACCACTCAAAGTCAGGTCTTCATTAATGGTAAAAGTCCCCGATATGGAAATGGTTGCTGATGTGAGGCTGTAGGGTGGAGTTGGTGGAGGTTGCATGTTGCTGAACACCTGGATAACATCCTCACCATCCAGCCAGTGGTAGTCGCTCACACCCTGGCAACTCACCTCAATACAGGCATTATCGTCCATGGTAAAAGTGGCAAGCCCGGGTAGCGGCACAAATGAAATCTGAGCCTGGTTAACATTTGCCGAACATTCGGCCTCTTCGGTGTAATATCCCAACACCGTGAGTGTTGTACAATAAGGATAACTAAAGTTAGAAAAATCAATCAGCAACGGTGTAACCGGAACAGGTGGCTGGCAAAATCCGCAGGAAGAGGTGAGTTCAAAGCCGGCAGGAAGAAAATCCACCAGGTTTACAATACCAGTTTGAGCGTCTGAACACACCTCGATCTCAAATGATACGACCTGATATGGAGCCGCCATTGTCTGAAGCGGCTCTTTTGTAATTGTGAAACAGGACGGACAGGTATTTCCGTAAAACGTCATCGAACCATTATAAGAGTCTGACTCACTGGCAGGGTCACCACAAAAATTCACTCCAAGTATCGTTACTAACGGCAAGGATAGGCCATCGAAGTAACATCCCGGGGATAAAGTCAATATTACATTTATACAGTCGCCATGATCCATGTTATAATCCGGAAAGTTTAAAGATGATAACATATTTTGATCAATCAGATATAGACCCGGTGTGTTCGGATCCTCAGTCAGTGGTATCGGCACAGGATTGTCACAATTTTCAATGGTAACAGAAAATATAAAAAGATCAGAAGGAACATTGGAAATTTGGATGCCAGCAGGGTAAAAGGCTGCATGATTTGAAGTAAACTCTGAAGAACAGGTAAAGTTTACACAAGGAGTTATTGATTGCGATGGAATGACTTTACCGGTTGAAGCCAGGTCAAAAGAACCATTTTCTAGTTCCAAAGACAGAACATTATTATCACAACTTTGAGCCATAAAAGTACCCTGATTGGGATAGTCTATGCATGCCCAACCCCACTCCACATTAAATGATAGGGTTGGTGGAGTTATCTGGCACGAAATATATTTCGCCTGAAGCCTGAATTGATGAATTGTGTTGGAAACCGGAATGATACCTGCCACCGGGAAAGTATTGTTTTGCATTATGGGGATCTGTGTTTCAATACCATTTATTATAGATATTAATTCCCAGTTTGAAAGATAGGGTACCTGTTGGGCATCAGGAACGATGAGATATACATGTTCGGCTTGCCGGGTTTGATTATTGGCAAAAATATTGGTTACGGTAAATTCCCACGAAACAACATTTTGAAAAGCAGTTTCCTCAGTGGTAAAATTGAAACTCAAATTGGTTTCGGGAATTCTTAGCGGGTTTATGGATGGATTTAAATTGTTCAATATCCCGGCAATAACACAGGAGTTTGAATTTGTGGTTGATCCGGTACTGCAGTAGTCTGGTGGCAAGTCAATAAACTCAACCTGGATATCATTATTTAAAGTGGCTGTAATAAGACCTTCAACGCATGGGTTTGGAAGCAGTTCTAATCCTATTACAAAACCCGTATGCTGATCACCCATCAGCAGTGTTTGCTGAGTATTGTATGGAGTAACAGAGTTATTATTTAAACATTCAGGGTTTGACATGGCGTTTGGAGGAATGGGAATTTCTAAAAATCCATTTAAACCCAGATTAAAATTTAAAACCGTTACAGGAGCTGATGAACTAAAAATATGGTTACCTGAACTATAGAATCCAAACTGCGAATAAACAGTAACGCTTTGAGGAGATATTTGGTAATCGGAGGAGAAAATATTTACAGAAAACATCTCAGGCATGAAAGGAGGCCTGCGGAATTCGCCAGGGAAGTAATCATACAAAACCGCACCCCCAACGCGACAACCAAAGTTTGCGGTAATGCCCTTCTGACAAAAACTATTGTTCACATTGATATAATTTCCCTCACAGAAGGCCTCAACGGAGAGAAAATAATGAGTACCGGACAGCTTCTCACACCAAAACAGTTTCGTATCTACATAATCAATCAGAAGTTGTTCATAACCCGGTCCAAAGGGCAAATCAACCCGGTCATCGGAGGCGTCAAGTATTGAACCTGCGGCATTGCTGGTTTGCCGCTGGCCCGACAACCACATGTGGTTTTTGATTGAACTTTTCAACTGGGATAAACTGACAGATTGTGGATCTGTAGTGGTGAAGTTACCACAAACTTCATACTCCATAACCAGACGGTACCGATGATTGGGGTGAAATCCGGAGAAAGCAGGGGGTGTTCCGGAAGGCATAACAACACCAGAGTTCATATTCACATCATTAGGATCATTGCTAAAAGTAAAAAAAATCTGAAGGTCCTGCTGATTGTTTAATTGATTTATTTCTACAAACTGACTCCACAAAGTTGATGTCGCGTCAACTTCAATGATGCGGATAGTTTCATAATTTGAGGAATAATTCGGATCAAAGTCGCTCATTTCCAAGCAATCTATGCATGGCAGGGAATTGTATGGAACATCTACATAAAACGTGAACTTCTTAGGTATCAGATTCATGGAACTCACTCCGCCCTGATGAACGATCCGGTCAATCTGTAAAACATCGAGCAGATTTTGTCCGTAGGCCTGAACTTCACTGAAAGTGTAACCATCCTGAGTAGCTCCACCATTAAATATATTGCCAATCATCCGGTCAGTGAGTAAATCGCCGTGAAATGAATAGTGCGTGTTGTATGGACTGCCCGGTGTCCAAATCAAACTGGTGAGGTTGTCAGCTATCTTATCGTCATTGGCATCGGGTAGCCCCATACTGGTTCGTTCCATTTTGTAATGGGTAATCCGGCATCCCGGTTTATCACATCCGGGACACTGCACTTCAATTTCATCTACAACTTTTCGAAGAGGTATCCAACCACAGTCGGGGCAGGATGAATTATCAAACCAGGGGGCAACATGATCATTGCCTGCCTGGCTCAGATTAAATGTATAACATGACACATTTCCTGGCATCAGGTCAAAGCGAACACTGTAATGGGTTACAGGGTCGGGATCACAACATGGTATAAATTCAAATTCAAAGGAGCTGTTTTCAAAATAGAGCTCGGCATTGTTAATATCCCCCATGTCAAAATAAAAATAGTATTCCTTAGGTGCACAGTTACCTGTGCCTACAATATTATAATAAAATGGTTGCCACGGTGGAAGCTGGCCGTTGACGATTTTGGGCAGATTTTGTGCTGATGGATTCATTATTAACCCAACGTCATCAACATCAACAGTAACTCTCAAATAACCCTGATAACTGCAGTTATTGGGCGGAAGATCGGCAGTGTTACATCCTAATATCTGCTCGTCAAATTCAACTGGAGAATCATTAAATAAATTAAGCAAATTAATATTCAATTGAAATGGATCACCAAATAACAACATGTTTGGAACAGTAATGTTGTTAACTGAAGGGGAATAGACCATAGCCAGGTTAAGGTCACTTTCCGTAACCGAATTGGAGCTTATAGGAATATTTATATCGGGCAAAGAGTTGCAGATACTGCTGGAGATAACATCCAAACGCCATTTATTAAAATATTTAGCCGGGTTATCCAATAGTAACACTGATTCTTCTATGCATCTTTTAGTTTCGAAGTTTAAAATAAACGGGGTGTTTGGTGGCATTTGCGTAACAGTAACGCTCCATTCAGTTACAGCGATACCCAAATTGCAGGAATAATATGATTTCTGAGTAAAAGAAGGCAGTGATATGTTGCATGATTGACAACTGTATAGAATATCATCTTCATAAATAAGCGTCATTTGAGATTCCGGGGTCGATGATCCAATGGGATAAATGAGTTTTATTTCTACGGATGTTAAGGTCTCGGTACCTACATTCTCAATATGATACTCCCAGGGCATTTTATCATTATCTCCAAAACAGGTGTTATCCCAGTTCTCAGTCAGGGGTAGTACATTGTTGGTGCCTGGTTCCACCCTGGTTACTACTATAGAAGAAGGATTGTTTTGAAGATTAAATACCGTGTTGATGTCACTGATACAATGTTCGCACGATGCCTGATAAAACATGGCTCCCGGGGTCCAGCTGCATCGCCAGTTAAAAACTACCTGTTCGGTAGCGCAGCTATTGATACAGCCGGTAATCTGGATGTCAGGTTTGAGAATCAGCTTTCCGCCGGCTGGAATGGTAATGTTTGTATTCCAACCCGCCGTACCCATTATAAACGGACCCGCGTCTGTTTGAATTCCTCCCTGATCAAAAACTTCATAATCAATGCCGGTTGATAAATAGGTATAACTGCCGCAACCTGAGGACGCGCTGAGCTGGAAATCTATAATAGCATCTGTGAAGGGAGAAGTGTTCTGATACGAAAAAACCAATTCTGATGTATTGTTATAACTGGTTGAAAAAGTGGTTTGCTGATTAGGATCAGGAGCCAGGTACGGATACGAAACTGGTGAACTAAAAGTAGCTCCGGAGCCATTCATATTAAATGTTATACCCGGAGAACTCCATGTCTGATTCAGAAACAAGGTCGCTGAACTGTTACCTAAAATAATTACCGAGCAATCAACTTCAACATCCAAATCAAAACTGATGGGGCTGTTACTGAAATTTGCAATAAAGGTTAACTCATTAGTGCCTGCATTAAAGACCGGATTACCTATTGAACTTCCTGTAACCGAAGCCCTGATATATCCTGCCGGGGTACATTGCGGAGTTATAGAATTACTGCCTGATGTTATCCCAAAGGCAATGGAGATGGCGGGTGATCCGGTAAATGCTGTCTGCGGCGTGATGATTACCTCATAAGTATTTGTTGTACAAATACTTATACCCCCCCCCCCACACCATTTACCGCCGTGATGGTAACATCAAAAGTTTGCGCGGTGGTCATCCGGGGAACCGACAACATTAAAGTGAAACAGACAAGGAAGCCCAAACAAATTTTTCTGTAGATTTTTTTCATAAGATTCTTCTTAAAAAATTTATACAAATAAATAATCCGGCAGACTTTGATGTAATGGCGCATCAAAGTCACTTTTACAATAAGAGTAAATGTAAAAGAAATTCTTTTCTAAAAAGCAAACCGGTAAAAAAAATGCAAATAATCAAAAATGTTCGCCAAAACCGGTACCCGAAAGCACCGGCCTTACGCAATGGGTCCGAAGTCCGGGACCAGGATCTGCAAATGATTATCTTTTCTATGGAACCGGCGAATCATCATCAAATGTATGAAAAAATGATTCCGGAAATATAGAATTCCCGGTTCAAAGTTCTAAATTAACCGTGAACCCAGAACTGTACTCATCATCATATTTTACAGTTTATGGTTTTCATTGCCGTGGGCTTGTTCATTTCTTTTGCTTGCCCAAATGCTGGCATTCATGAATACCTTAACAAACAAAATAGAGCATGAATAAAAGAAACGAACCAAAGAAAAAGGCACCACACCCGCCCTCATAACTTTCTACAGAAATAAAAAGGCCGGCCCTTTTTAAGGGTGGCGAAGAAACCGGGAAGCGGTTTTTTGCGCGGGACATACGTCAGGGAAATGACAGGTATCCTCGCCAAAGGCGGGGACGAGAGTTTAAAAAACACTTATTGAATTATAAAATCCAGGTTTATTCAACTCCCTGCGCTTTCGGATTTAATTTCGTTTGTATGCGCCGCTTCGGTCGTTTCCTTTTTAAAAATTACCGATTGAAAAAATAAAATCAGCGCTACCCCGGTAGTAATGGATGCATCGGCAATATTGAATACGGGTCTGAAAAAAACAAAATACTCCCCTCCCCAAAAGGGAACCCATTCGGGTAAAAATCCCTTTATTACAGGAAAGTAAAACATATCTACCACTTTTCCGTGAAACAGCGAAGCATAGCCTCCGCCTGGCGGAAACAACTGAGCCATCTGGAAATCGCTCGTTGAAAATATCAAACCGTAAAAGGTGCTGTCGATAATGTTGCCCATGGCCCCTGCGAAAATAAACGCCATGCTGGTAACCAGAAGCTGATGCGATTTTATTTTTACCAGATGGAACAGGTACCACCCGATTCCTATAACGGCCACAATACGGAAAAGGCTTAAAATAAGCTTGCCATATTTTCCGGCAAACTCCATCCCAAAAGCCATTCCGTTATTCTCGGTGAAATGAATAATGAACCAATCGCCGGCAATATGAAACTCCTGGCCCAGGTACATATTTGTTTTAATCCAGAACTTTAATGCCTGGTCGGCACATAATACCAACAGAATAATTATAGCGGGCCGCTTCAATGCGATGATTAAATATATTTCGCCGTCACAGGCAGCGAGTTTTTTGTTTGAACTTAATTTTTACATGCTTCCCAAAGAAAGGTGTATAAACCCTATCCATCTCCCCTGCCCAGGCTTCCGATTCGAAATTTCCATTTGGAAAACACTCCAGGTAAGAAGCGAAGCAGGATTAATATTGTTTACGGCAACTGATGTTCATGAATAAATGCTGACAGCAACCAGTAACTGTTTACGCAACAAAATATGGATACGAACGAAAAACGGATCAGTCTTTATACTGCTGAAGTTTAGCTTCAATACTTTGTGTTGTGTGAGGAACCGCTCTCAAGCGCTCTTTGGGGATAAGCTTACCGGTAACACGACAAACACCATATGTTTTATTTTCGATTCGTATCAGCGCGTTTTCGAGTTGCTCAATAAATTTTCGCTGACGGGCAGCAAGTTGTCCGGCTTCTTCTTTTGCCAGTGTGTCGGAGCCATCCTCAAGAATTTTGAAAGTACTGGCAGTATCATCGGTGCCATGTTCATTGGAGCTGTTCAGCGCGGCCTGCAGGTTGGCAAGCTCCTTACGTGCATCTTCCAGTTTTTTAATAATTAATTCCTTGAACTCAACGAGTTCTTTATCGCTGTACCTTGTTTTTTCAGTTGCCATTCTTAAGCTTATTAATACTGGTTAATACTTTTGTTTCATCATCCACTTCTATCAGGATGGTGTCGGTGTCGTTCAGCTCATCCACCAGGTCGAGCGAAGATGCTAAAATTTCGGTGCAAATATAGTTTAAATTGTTTTTAACCGAATCCGAGATACTACGGTCGTTTTTAATCTTAACCGAAATCCGGTCGGTTACCTCAAACCCCTTGTCTTTGCGAATGTTCTGGATTCTGTTCACCAGTTCGCGGGCTATCCCCTCCTCTCTCAGTTCGTTGGAGATGGTAACATCCAGGGCTACGGTTAGTTTACCTTCGGTATTGACTTCCCATCCGGGTATATCCTCCGACAATATCTCAACGTCCTCAGCAACAATTTCAAAGGGTTTGCCCCCCGGCGAAATGGTCATTTTACCCTCCGCTTCAAACCGGTTGATTTCTTGCTGACCCATAGAGGTCAGTATTTCAGTCACCTCCTTCATCAGCGGACCAACTTTTTTTCCCAAAACCTTAAAATTCGGTTTCATCTTTTTCACCAGAATATTGTGGGTGTCGGTTATGAACTCAACCGACTTAACATTTACTTCGGCCAAAATGAGGTTCTGAACCGACTCTATCTTTTCTTTCAGCCCCTTCTCCAAAACAGGAATCATTATCCGCGAAAGCGGCTGTCGCACCCTGATATTTACTTTTTTACGCAGGGCCAGAACCATGGAAGCAACCTGCTGGGCCAGTTCCATCCGTTCTTCGAGTTGTTTGTCGATGAGGCCGGAGTCGGCTTCGGGAAAATATGAAAGGTGCACCGAAGAGGCTCCGTTCTTTCCGGTAACCCTGTTCAGGTCGGTAAAAAGCTGGTCGGCGTAAAACGGCGCGACCGGAGAAATGAGGCGGGCAACCGTTTCAAGACAGGTATACAAAGTTTGATAGGCGGCAATTTTGTCGTCGGTATATTCTCCTTTCCAAAACCGGCGCCGGCACAAACGAACATACCAGTTGCTTAAATGTGCATCCACGAAAGTCTGAATGGCTCTTGCCGCTTTAGTAGGTTCGTAATCGGAATAACAGGCATCGGTAAAAGCAACCAGTGAATTCAGCTCCGAAATTATCCAGCGGTCGATTTCAGGGCGCTGGCGCACCGGAATTTCTTTCTCGGAATATGCAAACTCATCGATATTCGCATACAGTGCGAAAAACGAATAGGTATTATGAAGTGTGCCAAAAAATTTTCGCTGCACCTCTCCAATTCCCTCTTCGTTAAACTTCAGGTTATCCCACGGCTGCGCGTTCGAGATCAGGTACCAGCGGGTTGCATCGGCACCATACTTATCGATAGTTTCAAAGGGATCTGCAGCATTGCCGAGCCGTTTCGACATTTTATTCCCGTTTTTATCGAGTACCAGTCCATTTGATACTACATTTTTAAACGCGACCGAATCGAACAACATCACGGCAATGGTATGCAGGGTAAAAAACCAGCCACGTGTCTGATCAACGCCTTCAGCAATAAAGTCGGCCGGGAAAGACTGGTTAAATGCTTCGCTATTTTCGAACGGGAAATGCCATTGCGCGTAAGGCATGGCACCTGAGTCGAACCAAACATCTATCAGGTCCGGTTCGCGGAACAGTTGTTTTCCTGAGTCCGATACTAATACTATATCATCAACATATGGTCTGTGTAAATCGAATCCAGGTCCTTCCGTTTTAAAATTATTGTTTATTCCGGCTGCTTTCGCTTTCGCGAGATGTGATTTCAGTTCATCAACAGAGCCGATACAAATCTGTTCGGTCCTGTCTTCCGATGTCCATACCGGTAGTGGTATTCCCCAAAAACGTGAGCGGCTCAGGTTCCAGTCGACCAGATTTTCGAGCCAGTTTCCAAACCGGCCTGTGCCTGTAGACTCGGGTTTCCAGTTTATAGTTTTATTTAATTCGATCAGCCTGTCCTTACATGCCGTTGTTTTAATGAACCATGAATCGAGCGGGTAATATAAAACGGGCTTATCGGTTCGCCAGCAATGCGGATAAGAGTGTTCATAACGTTCAACCTTAAACGCTTTGTTTTCGGTTTTTAACCTGATGGCAATCCGTTCATCAACGGTGAGGTATTTATCGCGGCCCTGCTTCCCGGCTTCAACAATTTTTTCCTCATCAGATAAATACTGTTCCTTAACATATTCGCCCGCAAAATCGGTTACTTCTTTCACAAACCTTCCCTGCCGGTCGACTAACGGCGCCGGGCTACCCGTTTCATCGCGCACCATAACCGAACTGATATTATTCTCCCTGCATACCCTGAAATCGTCGGCACCAAAAACCGATGCGGTATGAACAATGCCGGTCCCGTCTTCGGTAGTTACAAAGTCGCCCATGATAACCGTAAACGCTTTTCCTTCGGGCTGCACATAGGGCATTAGCTGTTCATAGTTTACTCCTTCGGCATCGCGTCCCTTAAACTCGTCAACTACTTTAAAAGGTATCAGTTTGTCTCCGGTTTTATAATCACCGAACGATAGCTCTTTTGATTTATCGGAAAAAAAGACGGGCACCAGGTCCTTAGCTACAATTACGGAGCAAGGTATTCCGGTGTAAGGGTTAAATGTTTTAACAATGGCATAAACAATTTCTTTACCCACCGCCAGGGCGCAGTTGGCAGGCAAGGTCCAGGGAGTGGTTGTCCATGCTAAAAAATATACATCGGTATCGGCATTCTTAAAAAGAAATTCCGAAACTTTTTCGCGCTTCACTTTAAACTGAGCTACCACCGAAGTATCTTTAATCATCCGGTACGTACCCGGCTGATTAAGTTCATGTGAACTGAGTCCGGTACCGGCAGCCGGTGAGTAAGGCTGAATGGTATATCCTTTATACAAAAGATTCTTATTATAAAATTTTTGCAATAGGTTCCAAACCGATTCTATATAATCGTTTTCGAAAGTTATGTAAGGATGGTCGAGATCGACCCAGTATCCCATTTTGCGGGTAAGGTCGTCCCAAACTTCCTTGTACTTCATCACTTCCTTCCGGCAGGCTTTATTATAATCTTCGATAGAAATTTTCTTGCCGATATCTTCTTTGGTTATTCCAAGTGTTTTTTCAACACTCAGTTCAATAGGCAACCCGTGTGTATCCCAACCGCCTTTTCGTTTTACCTGAAATCCTTTCAAAGTTTTGTACCGGCAAAAAATATCTTTAATGGCGCGGGCCATTACGTGATGGATTCCGGGTAAACCGTTCGCCGAAGGAGGGCCCTCATAAAATGTAAAGGCCGGCTTTCCTTCGCGGGACGCAATGCTTTGTGCAAATACATTTTCATCCTGCCATTTTTGAAGGATGTCGCTACCGGTACGTGGCAGGTCGAGTTTAGTATATTCGCGATAATTCATCTTATAAAAAGAATGTGCGAAAGTAGTGAATTTAGAGCAATTATTACCCTTATTAACCTGCCGGAGCAGTGGCAACGGAGATACATATGCATGGCAGGCTGATAAATCGTTTCCGTTAAGTTTTACACGAAAATCCAGTTAAAGCAACCCTGATCACCAAAAAACCACAACAGCCTGATTTTGTGGGTTATGTGAGAATATCCGTGGAATTCTGAAGCGGAATTCATACCTTTCAACTTACAAAAACCAAATCGTGTTATGAATCCAACCTCCTTCAAAGAACAACTTGGCCGTCTGATCAACAAAGCTGAAGCTGAAATTGATGAACTGAAGTTAAAAATTTCGCTGGGCAAGATGAATGGTGCCGATCTGTTTGAAGAAATGAAAAAAGACCTTCATACCGCATTCCATAAAATCAGCCACGAAATTAAATCCGAAAGCAGGGAGTTATCGGAAAACATTATTAAAAATATTGAAGAGCTTCAGTTACAGCTGGCACTTGGAAAAGCCGATGCGCTCGACGCTTATGAAGATCAGAAAAAGAAAATCAATCAGGCTATTCATTTACTGGAACATGAAATTCGCGATACCAGGTCGAAGCTCTCTTACGAGGCTAAGCTGAAAATCCAAAATGAACTTGAAATGTTCCGGCTAAAGATGGAGGTGTTGCAGATACGGTACGAATTAGGCCGGCTCGACCTGAAAGACAGTGTTGAAAACAGGAAGCAGGAATTTAAAAAAGAGTTTGACCAACTGTTATCCAATATCAAAGAAGAGGGCAAGGACAAGATTGAGGAATATGGAAACAATTTGAGGGAAGCTTATGAATCACTTCGTAAATCGCTTCAAACAAAAGATTGACTTTTCGGTTACGGCGAGTTTTAACTATTCTTCCGTTTCTTCTTCCCAGGCATAATAAAGTTCATTCAGGAACAGGTTTTCCTTTGGGGAAATCATATGATCCGAAACCACCAGCTTGGTAGCCATATCTAAAAAGTGATTCCGTTCACTTTGGTTTGAATGCATATAAAAATGATTCATGGAATTATTAAAGTGTACAGCATAATCTTCGCCCGACATGGCTTCAATGCGTGATTTTTCTTTTTCAAAATCTATTTGTCCTGAATAATTTTCTTCAACATAATCCCTGATTATTTTATCTTCCGTTTGGTGTAACTTCCCGTCAATAGCCGATAAAATTACCAGCATATGGTATCCGGCAACGGCTCTGTTCATTGAATCTGACATAACTGAATTACTGATTTATCCGCCTAAATTAATAAATCGGTTTAAACTAATTCGGCCTCATCATATAAGTCTGTTTACCACGTAATTACGTACTTGCTAAACCCGCGCCTTTCTAAAACCGGAAGTAGATAAACGGATTAAATCCGGTCGCCATAAGCTCACCCAAACAAAGCACGTAAAGGAATAACATGGCTGTTCCGGTAATTAAAATTTTGATCGTTGATTTTCCCGAAGGCTCAAAGAAGTTGTTTAAAAAATGTTGTAGACGTACCGAAACAAACGAAAACAACAGGGCAACAGCAAACGCCGAATAGATTCGACCGTTCAGGCTGGCCAGATAAGCCAGGTTGTTATCACCCGGAACACACAAAGCGCCCACAAACGAAAATGCATCCGCAACCGTATTGGTTCGAAACAATATCCATCCTGCCATTGCCACAATAAACGTGTAGGCAACTGCGGCTATTCCGGGAAATGACTCCAGCTTTCTGCCGTAGCCAACGCGTTCAAAAACAAGAAACATCCCGTGAAACAATCCCCATATCACAAAATTCCAGCTGGCGCCATGCCACAATCCACTTAGTAAAAATACCACCATCAGGTTCACATAAGTCCTGTTGCTGCGGTTACCGCCCAAAGGAATGTATAAATAATCCTTCATCCAGTTTCCCAAAGTAATATGCCATCGCCGCCAAAATTCGGTTATACTTCGCGACGCGTATGGGAAATTAAAATTTTCGGGAAAATCGAATCCCATCATCTTACCAAGACCGATGGCCATATCGGAATAGGCGGCAAAATCGAAATAAATTTGAAACGTGTATGCTAAAATCCCGCTAAGGGCCGGTATAAACGTTAGCTCACTGAAATTTCCGCTATTGAAAACAGCGTCGGCATGACTGCCCAAAATATTAGCAATGAAAACCTTCTTTCCAAGCCCGGTAATAAATCGTACCAAACCATAAAAAATATAGGTTGGCGACGATTTTCCAAACCGGTTGGTTATTTGTGTTCCAATTTCCTTGTACCTCACAATTGGTCCTGCAATGAGTTGCGGAAAAAGCAATACAAATAACAGGTGATTTAAGAAATGAGGTTGCGCTTCGCAGTCGCCACGCTTTACATCCACCAGGTAGCTAACCTTCTGGAAGGTCATGAAGGAAATACCAATAGGCAATACAACGTTTGCCAGGGGAACTGCATATCCCGTAAGGGCTATTGCAATATGATTAAAATTTTCGATAAAAAAATCGGCATACTTGAAATACCCGAGCAGCGCCAGATTTAAAAAAATGGCCAGGTAATATCCTGTTTTACCATAGCGTTTACCGAGGTTAACAACTGCCAGGTAATCAATGAAGCAACTGGCTACTACTGTGATTATAAAAACCGGTGCGCCCCATGAATAAAACAACAGACTTGCCAAAACAATCCATGTGTTTTTGAATTTATCGGGCAACAAAAAATATACAGCAAAAAATGCAGGCAGGAAAAACATTAAAAAAGTGATGCCGCTAAAAACCATTTGCTATTACAATTGCTGGGCCAACGGAGGCCAGGTTTACCTGTTGATAATTCACACCGATATTGTCAAGCTCCTGCTTAACCAATGTATAATTTGCCGGAATATCGCTAAGTAAAATGGCCTGTTTGAAGTTATGGTTATAAAGGTACTTTATGGCAAGCGTTCGGGCCCGTGGTGTTGTGGTACCATACCGGAACCCGTTATTATCACAAACATACGATGAAGTTCCCGAATATAAGTCGGCCCAAACCAAATCAAACTCACAAAGCGGCCGGTACCGGTTCATGGCCTCCTCAAAAGAATTGTGTTCATATTTCATGAACCGCTTGAGTCCCCCTCCGAAAATATATAATGCTGCCACCAAACATAAAATGGCTACTATCCTTCCCGATTTTTCCCCCATACGGAACCTGTTAACCTGAGACAGTATTGTTCCGGCAAGAATCATCGCTGATGCATAAGGATAGTAATCCATGTTTACTTTATGCGTGAGAAAGAATATGTAATTAACTACAGGAAATAAACAAAGCAGCAGAAACATCTTTAGTGTAAACCAGCGTAAAGCCAGCCCCGTTACCAATACAGCCATCAGAATAAGGTGTACTATAAACCAGTGCTGCGAAAAGCTGAAATAAAATTGCATGGAGTTAAAAAAATCAGCTGCGTTTGCCATGGAAGTATCAATCACCGAATAGGTACTTTTAAATG
>CAZPKJ010000043.1:0-17916 GCA_964587075.1 uncultured Flavobacteriaceae bacterium
TTGAACCAATATTTATTATTTGATAAATAATTTCGAACAGTTAAATGGACTAATTTTGCCGTCAGATTATGGATTCGCTTACGCAGATAGTATTAGGTGCAGCAGTTGGTGAATTACTGCTGGGCAGGCAACTGGGAAACAGGGCTGTGTTGCTCGGCGCGATTGGTGGAACAATTCCCGATATGGATGTGGTTTATAACTTTATCAGCGATGATCCTATCCGTCAGCTTCAGGTGCACCGGGGTTACAGCCATTCGGTTTTTACCCACATGCTTGCCGCTTTCCCGCTGGTTTGGTTTAGCAAAAAACTGAGCCGGAATTCAATAACGGCATCCCGATGGTATCTTTTCTGGTTTATGGTTCTGTTCACACATGCGCTGCTCGATTGTTGTACCACATATGGAACACAGCTGCTGTTGCCGTTTACCAATTACCAGGTTGCTTTTAATAATATATCAGTCATAGATCCGCTGTATACGATTCCATTCCTTATCCTGTTGGTTGCCGGTATGTTTTTCAAAAGAAACAACCCGGTTCGCCGGAATATTTTGTACTCAGCCCTGACCGTTAGTTCCTTGTATATGGTGTTCACTTTTGGCGCCAAAGTGTATGTTCATAATACATTCCGCGAAAGCCTGAATGAAAATAATATTTCATATAACGAACTCAACTCGACTCCTACTATTCTCAACGCATTATTATGGAGCGGAATCGCATTTAACGACTCCATGCTGTATGTTACCGATTATTCATTGTTGAAAGAAGAGCCTGTTAAATGGATTGCATACCGGAGGCACCTGGAGCTGTTGCCCGCCTATGATTCAGAATCGCTGAATACCATCAAATGGTTCAGCGATGGTAATTACTTCGTAAGACCAACGGCTGGCGACACACTTGAATTTTATAATGTAAAGTTTGGCCGCATGCGTTACGACACGGTTGAGCCGGACAAAACATTTCTGTTTTACTGGAAATTTTATATCGATGGTCACCAGGTTAAATATATTGAGATCCGCCAGGACGACTGGACCTTTAAGGAAGCGTTGGCTATGCTCATGGAACGGATAGGAATTTAAGTTTTTTGTGACTTATATTATTTGCTTAATTTTATAGCAACAAAGACGCTGCTGCACAAAATCATTTTGAATCATGGCTGTTGCGAATATCGACGAGTATATAAAAGAGGCCAGGCCTTTCGCCAAACCTGTTCTGAACAAATTAAGGTCGCTTGTGCATCAGGCGTGCCCACAGGTTGAAGAATCGGTCAAATGGGGAATGCCCGCGTTTGGTTATCAGGGACCACTTTGTCATATGGCCGGATTTAAAGAACACTGCGTATTCGGGTTCTGGAAAGAATCGCTTTTAAAAGACCCCAAAGGTTACATACAGAAAAGAGCGAACCATGGGGGAGACGCTATGGGTCATTTTGGGAAAATTAAGTCATTGGATGACCTGCCCCCCGATAGGATTCTGCTTGATTTAATCAGGCAGGCTGTCAGGCTCAATGAACAGGGAATTAAAGTGCCAAAGGCGCCGGCTGATAAATCGAAAAATATTGCCATACCGGATGAATTGTTAAAGGCACTCAGCAAGAATAAAAAGGCAGAAGATGTATTCAATAAATTTCCACCTTCGGCACAGCGCGATTATGCTGAATGGATTTCGGAAGCTAAAACGGAACCAACCCGGCTGAAACGTCTTGAAACAACCATCGCCTGGCTGCTGGAAGGAAAGCGGAAGAACTGGAAATACGAAAAGAAGTAAGGGGTACATTACAAGCTTGCATTCACTTTCAGGTAATTTATTATAAGTTCGGTCGACCCTTTATTATTTTCTATATACTTCAGGTTTATTTCTTTTATTTTGGCAAGCCTCGCCCCGTCATCCATGATTCCGGTAAATTTTTCCTGTAAATCGTTCTCGTTTTTAATGGTAAAGGCGCCTTTCCAGTGAACCAGTTCTTTTGCTTCACGAAACTTTTTATACCTGGGTCCGAAGAAAACCGGAATACCAAAAACCGCAGCTTCCAGGATGTTGTGTATTCCATTGCCAAACCCTCCTCCCACATATGCTGCATCGGCATACCGGTATAGCGACGAAAGCATCCCGATATTATCTATTATCAGAACCGGAGAATCAGAATTGGCTTTATCCCATTCCGAATACGTAATGGCACGGCCCTTGAACATGCCTGTTAACCGGTTTATCACCGATGGTTTTATTTCGTGCGGGGCAATAATAACCCGGTATTGGTTGCTGATGCTGTTTATTAATGAAAGCAAAATTTTTTCATCCTGCTTCCAGGTACTTCCGGCTACCAGGAGTTTTTTACTTCCTTTAAACTTCTCTATTTCGGGCAACTCCCGGGCCGTTAAGCTGTTTTGTATCACCCGGTCGAATCGGGTATCGCCGGTAACCGAAACCTGGGTGATTCCGTGTTTGTACAATAGCTCGAGCGACTCCTGGTTTTGAACAAAAAAATGAGATACCCGTACCAGGATGTTGTGAAAAAAACTCATCCCCTTTTGAAAGAATATTTGTGTTGGCCTGAAAACCGAAGAAACAAAGTAAACGGGTATTTTCCTTGACCGGTACTCTTTAATGTAAAAATGCCAGAACTCATACTTCACAAAAAAAACCATTTCAGGATTGACCAGCGACACAAAATTCTTCGCATTCACAGGTCCGTCCGAAGGGAGGTAAAATACATAATCAGCCAATGGTTCATTTTTACGAAGTTCATATCCCGAAGGGCTGAAAAAAGTTAAAACTATTTTGTGACTGCTGTAATTTTTTCTGAGTAACTCAAGTAACGGTCGCCCCTGTTCAAATTCACCTGCCGATGCACAATGAACATGTATCCGTCTTTCATCCGCGCCAAGCGAATTACTAAACCTGTTTTGCCAGTTTGAGCGACCCCTGACCCATTGCGACGCTTTTGCATTGAAAAAGGAAGCAATAAAAATTGCACCGGCATACAGTTTAACGGCAATGAAGTAAAGTACTACCATAGTTTAGTACAAATAATAAGCGGCAGGCTTCTTCTTGTACAGGGGTAAAATCCATCCAAGCTTAAATCCATAAAGCAAATCGAGCCGGTTTTCATCTTTACTGTTGATGTCATTGAAATTATAATCGCGGCGGCCCGATGTAAAACCCTGAATAAATTCAAAACCCCCGTAAAAATTTACCAGCTGCCGGTTGCTGAAGTAAACATAACCTATAAATTCCCTCATCTGAAAACCATTTGTGAGCCGATCGTATCCTTTCAAATAGTCGTCGCGAAGGGCTGGAACGGTATTGCCTACATTTTCAATCCTTATTTTATGCTGAATGAATCCTGGTCCGCCAACAATAATAATTCCGCTGTTTGGATTCGGCTTTTTAAAGGAAATAAGTTTTCCGAAGTTGGCACTAAGCTGATAACCCCGTTCAAATATCCTGATTTCGGCATAAAGTCCGTCGAGTCCAATCACGCCGCCCTGGCTTGTTGAAATGGCATCCAGCAACCCCGTTTCCTCCACATTATCGCCAAAAATAAATCCACCCGACAAACCGAACAACCAGTTTTTTTTTGTTTTAAACATGGCATCCAGGCTGATCATGTTGTTCAATCCAAAACGATCCGAAAGGTCACCGCCGGGCATATAAACACCATAACTTACTCCCGTGAAAGGAAAACGGATCACCGAATCTTTAACTCCGCTTTGAGCTTCAGCCGCTTGCCACGTTAATAAACATAACAGGAGTATAATAACCAGTCGTATCATGTGTTTAAGAAACTGTGCCAAATTAAGGAATTATAGCCTATGCCATTCAATTAAACAGCGGCCAATTACAAGTGCTTTAAAAACAGAAATTTAGCCATTGCATCGGGGTGGCCATTAACGGGGCGGCAATCCGTTTCACGAGGTAAAAAAATGAAGGTATATTCCTTATCTTTGCCGCCTTATTATCAGAAAAATGAGAAAGTTAGCCATGGTTGATCTTCTGGGTCAGTATGAGAAGATTAAGCCTCAAATAGATCAGGCCGTTTTAGACGTGATAGCCTCTTCGGCTTATATAAATGGCCCTGAAGTAAAGTCGTTTCAGGCTGAACTGGAGCAATACCTTAATGTTAAGCATGTTATACCATGTGCCAACGGTACCGATGCGCTCCAGATTGCTATGATGGGACTTGGGTTAAAGCCTGGAGATGAAGTGATAACGGCAGATTTTACCTATGTGGCTACCGCCGAAGTGATTGCCCTGCTGCATCTGAAACCTGTTCTGGTGGATGTTATTCCGGGTACTTTTACCATCGACCCCGAAGCATTCGAAAGAGCCATTACACCTGCAACCCGGGCTGTAGTTCCGGTTCATCTGTTTGGACAATGCGCCCAAATGGAAAAAGTAATGGCTATTGCCCGAAAGCATAATCTCTTTGTGATTGAGGATGTGGCACAGGCAATAGGTGCCGATTACGCTTTCGCGGATGGCAGTACAAAAAAAGCAGGAACTATTGGAACTATTGGCTGTACCTCTTTTTTTCCATCAAAAAATTTAGGTTGTTTTGGCGATGGCGGTGCCATTTTCACCAACGACGACCAGCTTGCCGCTAAAATGCGGATGATAGCAAACCACGGACAGAGTATTTTATATTATCATGATGAGGTTGGCGTTAATTCAAGGCTCGACAGCATCCAGGCTGCCGTGTTGCGTATTAAGCTCAAGCACCTCGACGAGTATGCAGCCGCGAGAAACAAAGCCGCTGCATATTACGACAAGGCATTTGCAGGACATCCGAAACTAACGGTTCCTGTCAGGGAAAAATCATCTACTCATGTTTTTCACCAATATACACTGGTGTTGAACGGCGCCGACCGGAACCAGCTCAGGGAATATCTTTCAGCGAGAGGAATACCAGCTATGATTTATTATCCTATACCCCTTCACCTGCAAAAAGCATATAGCGACAGCCGTTATAAAGAGGGTGATTTTCCGGTAACAGAACATTTGTGTAAAAATGTAATTTCACTTCCAATGCATACCGAATTATCAAACGACGATCTTCAGCGGATTACATCGGGGGTATTGGAGTTTCTTAACAAATAAATTTTATCACTTTCTATTTTATCTGAATGAATATTACAGTTGTAGGTACAGGTTATGTTGGCTTGGTTACGGGAACCTGTTTTGCCGAAATGGGGAATCATGTTATCTGTGTTGATATCGACAGGGATAAGGTGGCTTCCATGAAAAGCGGAAAAATTCCTATTTATGAACCCCACCTCGATGTATTGTTTGAACGCAACCTGAAACAAGGAAGGCTAAGCTTTACTACCAATTTAGCAGAGGCTATTCATCAGGCCGAAGTAATATTCCTGGCCTTGCCTACACCTCCCGGTGAAGATGGTTCGGCCGACCTGAGTTATGTGCTTGGGGTTGCCGGTGAGCTGGGAAAACTGTTAACCGGCTATACCGTGATAGTAAACAAGAGTACTGTTCCGGTTGGTACTGCCGAAAAAGTGGATGCCGCAGTAAGGGCCAGTGCAAAAACTGAATTCGACGTTGTTTCGAACCCCGAATTTTTACGCGAAGGTTTTGCCGTGGATGATTTTATGAAACCCGACAGGGTAGTGATTGGAACCGATTCGGAGCGTGCCCGCAAAATTATGTCGGACCTCTATGCACCATTTGTCCGCCAGGGTAACCCTATATATTTTATGGACGCCCGTTCATCCGAACTAACAAAGTATGCCGCTAACGCTTTCCTGGCAACAAAAATTACATTCATGAATGAAATCGCCAACCTGTGCGAGAAAGCAGGTGCTAATGTCGACATGGTTCGAATTGGTATCGGCTCTGACGAGCGAATAGGAAAACGGTTTTTATTTGCAGGCATCGGTTATGGCGGAAGTTGCTTTCCAAAAGATGTTCAGGCACTGGGCCGTACCGCCAGTGAGTACGGCTACGATTTTAAAGTACTCAATTCCGTCATGGAAGTAAACGACCGGCAGCGTGTGATCATTGTAGACAAGATGAAAAGTTATTTCAGTAATAATCTTAAAGGAAAAAAAATCGCGGTATGGGGACTGGCATTTAAACCTGATACCGACGACATCCGCGAAGCTCCCGCGCTTTACATTATTGACCTGTTGTTGAAAGAAGGAGCCGTTATTTCGGCCTTCGACCCTGAAGCTGCCAACAATGTTAAAAAAGTGATGGGCGATAAAATTTCATATGCACCCGATCCGTATGAAGCCGTTTCTGGCGCCGATGCCTTGCTGATAGCTACGGAATGGTCGGTGTTCCGCACACCAGAATTCGATACGCTGGCAGCCAGGATGAAATCGAAAGTGATCTTCGACGGGCGAAATCTCTATGACCCGGTTAAGCTGAAAGAGCTGGGATTTTATTATAACAGTATCGGACGAAATGTTACCGGTGCATGACCTTGAAATAGTATGACATCAAATTCAACAAAACGGATTCTTATTACCGGTGCAGCCGGGTTTCTCGGCTCACATTTATGCGACAGGTTTATTAAAGAGGGGTATAATGTGGTTGGAATGGACAATCTCATTACCGGCGACCTGTCGAATATCCAGCACCTTTTTAAATTAAAAGAATTTGAATTTTACCACCATGATGTTTCAAGGTTTGTTTTTGTGCCGGGTAATCTCGACTATATTTTACATTTTGCTTCACCGGCAAGCCCTATCGACTATTTGAAAATTCCCATTCAAACTTTAAAGGTTGGTTCGCTTGGTACACATAATTTACTGGGACTGGCACGAGTGAAAAAGGCACGCATTTTAGTAGCATCAACCTCTGAAGTGTATGGCGACCCAACGGTTCATCCCCAACCCGAAGAGTATTGGGGTAATGTAAATCCTGTTGGTCCGCGAGGTGTTTATGACGAAGCAAAAAGATTTCAGGAAGCAATAACCATGGCCTATCACACCTATCATGGTGTTGAAACCCGCATCGTCCGGATATTTAATACGTATGGCCCCCGTATGCGGCTGAACGACGGACGGGTGTTGCCCGCATTTATCGGCCAGGCGCTGCGAGGCGAAGATCTTACCGGATTTGGTGACGGCAGCCAGACCCGTTCTTTCTGCTATGTCGACGATTTGATTGAAGGCATTTACAGGTTGCTCATGAGCGATTATGTCAACCCGGTGAACATTGGAAACCCTTCTGAAATTACTATCAGGGAGTTTGGTGAAGAAATACTCCGGTTAACCGGCAGCTCGGTGAAACTGATTATGAAACCGCTTCCGCAGGATGACCCGAAGCAGCGGCAACCCGATATAACAAAAGCACGTGAAATTCTCGGATGGGAACCCAAAATAGACCGGGCCGAAGGACTGAAGCGAACATATGAATACTTCAGGAATTTACCCAAAGAGGAATTGTATAAAACCGCTTACCGTTTCAGCTGATAAAATATTGTAATCATGTCATTGGATTATTTCGCCCATGAGTCGTCGTATGTTGATGAGGGTTGTACCATTGGTAAGGGAACCAAAATCTGGCACTTTTCCCATATCATGCCGGGATGTACCATTGGTGATAATTGTAACATCGGTCAAAATGTGGTGATTTCACCCGGTGTAACACTGGGCAACAATGTCAAGGTACAAAATAATGTTTCCATTTATACCGGCGTAATTTGTGAAGATGATGTTTTTCTGGGCCCAAGCATGGTTTTTACTAACGTATTTAATCCCAGGAGCGCTGTTGTAAGGCGCGACCAGTACATGCAAACCCTGGTTAAAAAAGGAGCATCTGTCGGAGCAAACGCCACTATTGTTTGCGGCCATACCATTGGTGAATACGCATTTATAGGAGCAGGCGCGGTGGTTATTAAAGATGTTCCCGCTTATGCACTCGTGGTAGGGAACCCGTCGAGGCAAACAGGATGGATGAGCGAATTCGGACATAAACTTACATTCGATAAAAACGGAACCGCGGTTTGTCCCGAAAGCAGCCAGCAATACCGCTTGAATAATAACATCGTAACCAGAATCAGCTAAATACACAGATATAATGTCAGAACGAATAAAGTTCGCAATAATTGGAAGTGGCCATATTGGCCGCAGGCACGCTGAGATGATTAAAAGAAATAATGAAGCCGGGCTGGTTGCGGTATGTGATATAATTCCTGAACATGAAGCGGGTATAGCCGACTTTAAGGTGCCATACTTCCATTCGGTTGACAAGATGTTTCAGTCGGGAATCGATTTTGATGTGGTAAGCATATGCAGCCCGAACGGACTTCATGCCGAACATGCTTTGCAGTCGCTCGAATTCAAAAAGCATATTGTATGCGAAAAACCGATGGCGCTTACAAAAGCCGATTGCGAAAAAATAATTTTTAAAGCGCTTCAGGTTCATAAAAATGTTTTTTGCGTTATGCAAAACCGGTATTCACCGCCAAGCAGATGGCTGAAACAAATCGTTGAGCAAAAAATTATTGGCGATGTTTACATGGTTCAGCTCACCTGTTACTGGAACCGCGACGACCGGTATTATAAACCGGGTAACTGGAAAGGTACTGCCGATCTTGACGGCGGAACGCTGTTTACACAGTTTTCGCATTTCATCGATATTATGTACTGGGTTTTCGGCGACATTACCGATATCAATGCCAAGTTCGACGATTTCAGCCATCAGCATTCAACAGCTTTCGAAGATACGGGTATTGTGAACTTCCGTTTTACCAATGGCGGGATGGGTAGCCTGAACTATTCCACTTCGGTTTGGGACAAAAATATGGAGAGCTCAATCATCGTTATCGGTAGTAAAGGAAGTGTTAAAATAGGCGGCCAGTATATGAATGAAGTCGATTATTGCCATATAAAAGACTATACGCTTCCGTATCTCGGCGAGGTGAGCCCAGCCAATGATTATGGTTCGTATAAAGGATCGGCCGCAAATCATCATTTTATTATGGAAAATGTTATTGATACACTTAAAGGAAGAACCTCCATTACTACGAATGCACTGGAAGGGCTTAAAGTGGTTGAGATCATTGAAAGGATATATGCGCTGCGTCAATCATTGAATAAATAATTTAATTGCCTGATTACTGAACATTTTACTATGTACAAACAAATTTTAGCTAAAGAAAAGAAGATAGGTGTGATTGGCCTTGGATATGTAGGGTTGCCTATCGCACTTGAATTCGCACGCAAAGCTTCCGTTATCGGATTTGATATAAATAGCCAGCGTGTTGAAATGATGCGTAAAAACATTGATCCCAGCGGTGAACTCGGTCCTGAGATGTTTGAAGGCTGCGATATTATATTCACCGACGATATTGAAGTACTGAAAACAGCGTCGTTTTTTATTGTAGCCGTTCCAACGCCAATTGATGAACATAATTTGCCTGACCTAAAACCGGTAATTGCCGCTTCGCGAACCATCGGGAAAGTTTTAAAGAAAGGTGATTATGTGGTTTTTGAATCTACGGTGTATCCGGGTTGTACCGAAGAAGATTGTTTGCCGGTTCTTGAAGAGTTGTCGGGATTGACTATGCCGGCCGACTTTAAACTGGGATATTCACCTGAACGAATTAATCCGGGCGATAAGGAACATACCCTTGCCAAAATTGTCAAAGTGGTTAGCGGATGCGATGAGGAGTCGTTGAACGAAATTGCTCAGGTTTATGAAATGGTAGTTACTGCCGGTGTGCATAAAGCCAGTTCTATAAAAGTTGCTGAAGCCGCCAAAATTATTGAGAATACCCAGCGGGATGTGAATATCGCGCTCATGAATGAATTGTCAATAATCTTTAATAAAATGGGCATCAATACTTATGAAGTACTTGAAGCGGCCGGAACAAAATGGAATTTTTTGAAATTTTTCCCCGGACTGGTTGGAGGGCATTGTATCGGTGTTGATCCCTATTACCTTACTTACAAGGCGCAGGAGCTGGGTTATCATGCTCAGGTTATAAATAGTGGACGGTATGTGAACGACTCTATGGGGTTTTATGTAACCAAACAAACTGTTAAGAAACTGATTTCACTCGGAAAGGATATAAGTAAAGCAAAGGTACTGGTGATGGGCGCTACTTTTAAGGAGGATGTTGAGGATATCAGGAATTCAAAAGTGGCCGACGTAATAACAGAGTTTAAGTCCTACGGTATAAAAACGGATGTTACCGATCCGCATGCATCATCCGACGACCTTAAACATGAATATGGATTTGAGCTGGTTGATAAACCCGGAACCGGATACGATGCGGTTATCATGGCCGTGAATCACAAAGCCTACAGTACCCTGGATGAGGATTTTTTTAAATCGATATGCAATCCCGATGCCGTAATTGTAGATATTAAGGGAACATTCAGGAATAAAATTAAGTCATTGAACTATTGGAGTCTTTAACCTGGCAGCCAGTCTGCACAGGAATTGACACGTGGTTGAATTTTAAGATGAAGAAAAAAATCATTGTCACCGGAGGAGCGGGGTTTATCGGATCCCATACTGTAGTTGAATTGCTCAACCGTGATTTTGATGTCATGATTTTGGATGATTTGTCCAATTCGCATAAGGAAGTTATTTCTTCCATTGGTAAAATAACCTCCCGTCAACCGGCGTTTCACCAGGTGGACCTTTGTAATAAAGAGTTAACACTCCAGAAATTCAGCGAATATAAACCTGATGCGATAATACATTTTGCGGCAAAGAAGCTGGTTGGTGAATCGGTCGAAAAACCGCTGCTGTATTATGGTACCAATATTATTTCACTCATCAATGTTGTTGAAGCGGCGGCAGCCAATCAATGTAACAACCTGGTATTTTCAAGTTCGTGCACAGTATATGGCCAGCCCCAATCGCTACCTGTTGACGAGAACGAACCATTGAAGAAACCCGAATCGCCCTATGGCAACACCAAAAAAATTTCAGAGGAAATATTAAGTGACTATAGTATGGTGAATCCGTTTCGTGTTATATCACTTCGTTATTTTAATCCTGTTGGCGCCCACGAATCAGCGTTAATCGGAGAGTATCCGCTTGGTACACCGTCGAACCTGATGCCTGTGCTTACCCAATCGGCCATTGGTAAACGTGGCCCGTTCCAGGTATTTGGTAATGACTATAATACCCCCGATGGCAGCTGCATCAGGGATTATATTCATGTGGTTGATCTTGCCGAGGCCCATGTAGCCGCCATCCAACATCTGTTGAAAAGCACGGCCGGTTCTTCTTTTGAAGTGTTTAATGTTGGAACCGGAACCGGAATTTCAGTTTTCGAAATAATCAAATGTTTTGAAGAAGTAAACGGGCTGAAATTAAACTACTCGGTAGCCGCCCGCCGGCCAGGCGATGTTGAACAGGTTTGGGCCAATACCGAAAGAGCAAACAAGTCACTGGGATGGAAAGCAAAAAAAGGCCTGGATGAAATGGTGTCGAGCGCATGGAAGTGGGAACAGCACCTCAGTAAATTGAATTAACAATTATCAAACGGAATCAGTATTTTGTCGAATATGAAAATATTAATAACAGGAGGCGCCGGTTTTATCGGCAGCCATGTTGTCAGACGTTTTGTAACACGTTATCGCGATTATACCATCTATAATCTCGATAGCCTTACTTATGCCGGTAACCTGGAGAATATCAGAGATATTGAAAACCTGGAAAATTATCAGTTCATTAAAGGAGATATTACCGATGAGGCATTCATTATGCAGCTGTTTACAAAGCATCAGTTCGACAGCGTAATCCACCTGGCTGCCGAATCGCACGTCGACCGCAGTATAAGCGATCCCCTTATTTTTGTTAAGACCAATGTAATGGGAACTGCTAACCTGCTGAACGCGGCCCGGCGAACCTGGGAGAATAACGCTGCAGGGAAAAGATTTTATCACATTTCAACCGATGAGGTTTACGGATCTCTTAGTGATGAGGGATATTTTGTTGAAACAACGCCTTATGACCCCCGAAGCCCCTACTCAGCTTCAAAAGCGGCATCCGACCACCTGGTCAGAGCCTATTTTCACACCTTCAGGCTGCCCGTTGTTATTTCGAATTGCTCTAATAATTATGGCTCGTATCAGTTTCCTGAGAAATTGATTCCGCTAATGATTCACAACATTAAAAACAATAAGCCGCTTCCTGTGTATGGTAAAGGTGAGAATGTACGCGACTGGTTGTGGGTTGAAGATCATGCTGCGGCTATTGATGTAATATTCCATAAAGGTGTTGTTGGAGAAACATACAATATTGGAGGTAATAACGAATGGAAGAATATTGACCTGGTACATTTGTTATGCTCGGTTATGGATGAAAAATTACAACGCGGTCCGGGTGCTTCGGCGCAACTGATCACCTATGTTAAAGACCGGGCAGGTCACGATTTACGGTATGCCATTGATGCTTCGAAACTGAAAAATGACCTTGGATGGGAACCATCCATTACATTCGAAGAAGGTTTGCGTAAAACAGTCGACTGGTATTTAAAAAATCAGGAATGGCTCGACCATGTTACCAGCGGGGCCTATCTGAATTATTATGAAAATCAGTATCACAACCGATAAGTGTATAATAACGGCGGCCCTTTTAGTTTAGCCTCTGATAATTTGAATTATGACATATCATACAGCACTTATAAAAGATAAATCGTTCCTCATAACCGGTGGTGCCGGTTTCATTGGTTCTAACATTGTTGAGTATCTCATTCATAACGGTGCTGCCAAAGTGCGCGTGCTCGACAATCTCAGCAATGGATTCATGGTGAATATTGAACCGTACCTGGGACTTCCTTCCTTTGAATTTATCAATGGTGATATTACCGATCCCGAAACATGCAGGATTGCCTGTGAGGGTATACACATGGTTTCGCATCAGGCTGCTTTAGGTTCGGTTCCCAGGTCAATTGCCGTACCGTTAGTTACACACGCAGCCAATGTAACGGGCTTTCTGAACATGATACTCGCAGCACGTGATGCCGGCGTCGACCGGTTTGTGTATGCCAGCTCAAGCTCGGTGTATGGTGATATTTCCGACTCTCCCAAAGTGGAGAACCGGATCGGCCGCGCCTTATCGCCATACGCGGTTTCGAAATATTCCAATGAGTTGTATGCATCGGTTTTTGCGTTGAATTATAATATGAAGGTTATTGGATTGCGGTATTTTAATGTTTTTGGTAAACGACAGGATCCCTCAGGGCCTTACGCCGCCGTGATCCCGCTGTTTATGAATTCAGTGATTAATAATACCGAGGCCTGGATCAATGGCGATGGTAATCAAACACGCGACTTTACGCATGTCAGCAATGCCGTTCAGGCAAATATCCTCTCTTTTTTTACCGATAACCCCGAATCGTTTAATAAAGTATATAATGTTGCAGTGGGCGAAAGCGTTTCAGTAAATCAGTTGTTTGATGAAGTGGCGTCCCTTGCCGGCAAGCAAGCTAATCCAAAATACAGGGAGGAACGCCCCGGTGATGTGAAAAGCTCGCTGGCTGATATATCGCTCATTAAAAAATATTTAGGATACAACCCGTCGGTAAAGTTACGGGAAGGACTGGAACTTACTTTTGACTGGTTCAAAAAAACATATTAAACACACACGCAAGGGAATTGTGAAATGCTGAAATCGCTGTTTAAGTCTTTTGGGAAGAAGGAAGAATTACTTACCGATTACTCTTTGGTTGGAACCGATATGCATTCACATCTCATTCCTGGCATCGATGACGGCGCCAAAACCATCGACGAGTCACTCATGCTGATCAGGCACATGCATGAACTGGGATTTAACAAACTGTATACAACACCGCACATTATGAGTGATTATTTCAGAAATACACCTGAAATAATTTTGTCGGGACTCGAAACAGTTCGCGAAGCTGTTAAGAAAGCCGGTATTCCGGTTGAACTGTTTGCCGCCGCTGAGTATTATGTAGATGACGGGTTTGTTAAAAAACTTGAAAATGAAAAACTGATTACTATCGGCGACAACCTGCTGCTTTTTGAAATATCGTATATAAATTGTCCCGATAACATTGACGATATTATTTTCAGGATGCAGGTACTTGGGTATCGTCCCATCATGGCTCACCCCGAACGATATCCATTCTGGTATAATAATTTTGAAAAATACCAGGCATTCCGCGACCAGGGTGTGCTGCTTCAGATAAATATCAATTCCCTTACGGGATATTATGGATATGAGGCCAAAAAAACTGCCGAAAAAATGATCGACCATGGTATCGTTGATATGATTGGAACCGATTGTCACCATACCAGGCATCTCGATGGATTGAACAAGGCACTTAAGACAAGGGCGCTTAAAAAAGTTGTGGATGCAGGGCTTATGAATAAGGCGCTTTAACTTTTATTTCTGTTTGTATCGGGACTGTTTACCGGCCTTTCCATTTTTGTTTACAAAAAGTTATATTCACCGCTCGGACATTTGGTGTGTATAAAATAGTTGATTAATTTTAACAGGGTTATATTTAAAGTTAAATAATTTCAAAGCCCAATGAACATCTCAACGCATTTGTTAAATCTTACAAGTTATAATGTTTGGGCTCAGGAAAGAATCGCTCAGATTATTGCCGAAGCCGGCGAAGAGGCCGGTATCAAACAACAATTCAGTTCGTTCCCAACCATCAGGGAAACACTTATTCATATCTGGGATGCCCAGGCAATCTGGCTCGACCGGATCAACCAGGTTAAAATTACCGGTTGGCCCGGAAAAACTTTTAAGGGCAACACGCAGGATGCCGCCCGGTTGCTGGTTGAAAATTGCAAGGCATGGCTCAATTATACCCAAGGCCTTGACAATTCACAGTTCGATGAGGTGGTTGATTATGTGAACCTTTCCGGTGAAAGGCACTCCGAAACCAAAGCCGGAATCATTGCTCATGTAATGAACCACAGCACCTACCACCGGGGACAAATTATTACCATGCTGAGGGGTGCCGGATATACCGGCATGGGTTCAACCGATCTCATTACATTTTTAAGGCTGAAGTAATACTATCCGGTTATTTAACAGGTCTGCCGTCGCTTACAGGACCCCAGGTAAGGTGAACCCCAACTACTTTTTTTGTATCTTGTTGCTGAATTATTCAAATAACAATCAGGGTAAATTATATGGGTGTTAAACATTTCAGCAGGGTGGTGTACAGAACTCAGGCCAACATAATTGCAGCCCGATTCACTATGAAAAACCAGGTTTTCCGCCAACATTTTTAATCGTAATTATACATGTCTAAACCTGCCTCTGACCACCTTTTCCGGCTAATCAAATCGCTTACAACGGCCGAAAAACGGTACTTTAAAATATTTGCTTCACGGCACAGCATAGGGGGTAAAAACGAATACGTAAACCTGTTCGATGCCATCGATAAGCAGGACCAGTACAATGAAGCAAAGCTGCACGGCCATTTCAAAAGTCATACCTTCAGGCATAGTCCCGCTATAGCGAAAAACCGCCTGTACGAAACCATTTTGAAAAGTTTGCATGCTTACCATGGCGATAGCTCAGTAGATGTTGAACTACAACGATTGTTGCATTCGGTTGAAATTCTTTTTAAAAAATCGCTTTACGACGAATGCCGTAAGATGGTACTAAAAGCTAAAAAAATTGCCACCCGCTATGAAAAACACTTTATTCTATTTGAAATATTCAGGTGGGAAAAAAAGTTGCTTGAAAAGGACGCTTACGCGGGATGCAATATCGAGGATATTTCTGAAATTCATCAGCTCGATCAGGACCTGCTGGTTAAAATTAAAAACTACAGCGATTTCTGGTATATTAAAAGCAGATTATTCATGCTTCTGAACCAAAAGGGTAAAGTCAGGAACAGTACCGAATTAAATAACTTTAAAACGATCATTGATAATACACTTCTAAAGAATGAGGGCGAAGCACTCTCTTACGAAACACGGTACCTCTATTATCATATTTACAGCGCCTATTATTTCGGCATAGGCGACTATAAAAACTCCTATACCTATATTAAAAAGCACCTGGAACTTATTGGTAAAAACGCCGAACTTTTTGATGAGGAGCCGAATAAGTATTTTGCTGTTTTGAGTAACATGATATACATCTGCGCACAGCTGCGTAAGTTCGACGAAATACCCGGGTACCTCTCTAAGTTGAAACAAATTCCTCAGAGTAATATCCGAAAAATGAATGAGGACCTCGAAATCAAACTGTTCTCAAGTACATTTAGTGCCGAACTGAGCCTGTACATACAAACCGGCGAGTTCGACAAAGCCTTCGGAATTGTGAATGAAATTGAGAAAGGCCTCGATAAATACAAGAACAAAATCAGTAAGGTCCGTATCGCTTTCTTTTATTTTAATATAGCGATTGTTTTTTTTGCACTTGAAGATTACTCAAGGGCCCTCAAATGGATAAACAAATTGCTTAACGACAGCGACATCGATTCAAGTCAGGATATCCATTGCATGGCTCGTGTAATGAATCTGATTATTCACCTCGAAATCGGTAATAACGACCTCATTCCTTATACCTTCCGTTCAACGCAACGTTATTTATCGAAACGAAAACGCATTTACCGGTTTGAAAGCGTGTTTCTGAATTTTATTAATAAACTCTCAAAAGCCGGTAATGCCGGTGATATAAGGTTGTGTTATCAGGCTCTGCGACCCGAATTGCAGGATTTGTTAAAGGACCCTTTTGAAAAAAGCGTATTTGAATACTTTGATTTTATTACCTGGGTGGATGGAAAACACCTTGGTATTCCATTTCGCGATATGGTGGCAAAAAAACTTGATACAGAAAACATCAAGGAGTTACTTCCCTGATTGTTAATATCATATGCAGATTCCGGGGGTGCTTATAAACACAGCTATACCTCGTTTAGAGCTGCACTTTTAAGGAAATTAATTGTAATTCAGCCGATTTTAGCCGACTTTTGCAGCGTATAACCCAGGCTTCATTTCAGGTTGTCGTTTAATTTGCACCGGCATCACTTGAAGCGATCTTAAACCTTACAAAAAATTTTAAAATGATCATTGAAAAAAACAAAGTAGTATCCGTATCGTACAATCTTGAAGCCAACACAGCCGGTGAGGAAAAACAACATGTTGAAACCGCCGGGCCCGACAGGCCACTTACATTTTTGTTTGGCTCGGGAGGACTGATTCCGGCTTTCGAAGAAAATCTTTCAGGACTAACCACAGGTGCTTCCTTTTCATTCAGTATTGATGCTGCCGATGCATATGGCGAAACTGAACCCGATGCCCTGGTTGACCTCCCGCTTGAAATATTTAAAGTTGATGGTGTTCTTGATATGGAAATGTTGCAAACGGGCAATATGGTTCCTATGAGCGATCGTGACGGAAACCGGTTAGATGGCCGTGTTGTAGCTATTACAGGCGAAAATGTTAAAATGGATTTTAATCACCCGCTTGCCGGACATCAGCTCCATTTCTCAGGTGAAGTTCTTGAAGTAAGAGAAGCTACCGAAGAAGAAATTTCACATGGCCATGCCCACACCGGTCAGGATGGCCACTGATACAGAAAAAACCCTGTCGCAATTTTGTAACAGGGTTTATTTTTTTAACAGCATACTCATAACCACACCCCCTACAACCAACAGCATTCCGGCAATAGTTGAAATGCTGTAACTCTCCCCAAATAAAAAGAAACCCGCCGCTGTAGCATAAATTACACCGGTATAAATGAGTATCGAAACCCTGGCCACAGGTTCGAGTTGCAATGACCGGGTCATGTATACCTGTCCCAATTGGGTGAAAATTCCTACCATTAGTAAATTGAACCAATCCATTCCCTGAGGAATAACAAAGTTGGTGGATGAAAATACAAGACCGGTAATGGTTCCTATCAGCTGAAAATGTAACACAACAACCAGGGGATTTTCCTTTTCCTTAAGGGTTCTTATGGTAACATACGCCATCGCTGAACCGGCGGCCG
>CAZPKJ010000044.1:0-4858 GCA_964587075.1 uncultured Flavobacteriaceae bacterium
TTTATGAGCAGTTAAATGTGCTGAACCAGGATTTTGGACGCACCAATGTGGATGCATCCAATACCCGACCGATGTTTTTACCGGTTGCTGCCAATACCCAGATTCAGTTTTGCCTGGCTCAGCGCACTCCACAGGGGACTTCAACCAACGGTATCCTGAGGATATCTTCCACCAGCTCCACGTTACCTAACAATCCTAACAGTATTTCTCCCGAATGGGACCGGACCAAATACCTGAATATTTATGTAGGTAATCTTTCAGGTGGTTTGCTCGGGTATGCGAATTTACCTCCCGGCTCGGCTGGCAACGATCATGTAGTGATTCTCTATTCATCCGTTGGCGGCCCCAACGCACCGGGAACTCTTAATCCCTATCATTTAGGCCGTACCGTTACTCACGAAGTTGGTCACTGGCTAAACCTGCAACATACTTTTAACAGTGGCTGCAATGGCCTTAACAACAATACCTGCCTTACCGCAGGCGACTTTGTTTGCGATACACCTCCTGTAAGTTCGTCAGCTTTCGGTTGTCCCACCAACACACCCAACACCTGCACCGAAACCGCTCCGTTTCCTCCTCCTTACGTTGGCGATATGGTAAACATGTACGAAAACTACATGGATTACACCGATGACGGATGTATGAATATTTTCACTTCAGGACAGGCTTCCAGGATGAACGCGGCGATAAATCAATACCGGTCGGGGCTGAATTCGTCCAATGGCTGCATTCCGGTGGGATTAAACGAAATTCTTGATGAATCGTATTTGACTGTATCCCCAAACCCGTCGTCTGGTGTTTTTAAACTGGAGTTTAAATTTCCGGTGAATACCGAGGTACAAGTTACAATTGCTGATATGAAGGGTGACGAAGTTTACAACAATCGTTTTCAAAAAACAAATTATTCTGCTTCAACCGTTGATCTGGGAAATGTGCCGGCAGGAATATACCAGTTGTTGCTACGGACCAAATCGGGTTATCTGGTAAAACGGCTTTCAGTAATCAGATAACAACCGGGCAAACCGGTTATTAAACTTTTTATAATCCTGCACGAAGATTTTAACTTCGTCACGTTTGACTGATAATTCACACGGGTTCCGATTGAATTGATGTGAAAAACGGTAAAGATTGCAGTAAACTTGGCAGGCTTCCGGGAAACAAACCGTTTGCAACATGTTTCTGAGATACGTTTTGTGTTTGTGTTTTTGCAGCAAACTTATACGCGAACAGGACGCGAATACAGGATTGCGACCAAAGCTCCGGAGCACTGAATACTTTGCAACATGTTATTGGAACTGTTATCGTGGTTATTGTTTTCTGTTTTAGCCCATTTACTGATAGAAGATGTTTTTAATTGCTTTTAGTTGAAATTGTGAATGGGATACATTTTAATAATCGCAATCATGAAATATTTAGCCTGACGTTTAAGTATTATTGTACCTATAATTAAATATCTTTGCATAAAGAATTTAAATTTGGCATACTTTCATGGCTGCTATCAGGAAAATACTTTCATCGTTGCCTGTGATTGACCAAACAGGGGTTGAAGAACGGGTGAACCGGTTTTCGAAACGGAGTATTAAAACCGGCTCTAAGATTCAGGCACTCAAATTAGCTATCAGCATGATGGACCTGACAACTTTAGATGCCAGAGATACTCCCGGCAAGGTAAAACAACTTTGCGCAAAAGCCATCAGACCACATGAAAGCCTGCCTGATATTCCATCAGCTGCAGCCGTTTGTGTTTATCCGAACATGGTTGCCATTGCCCGAAAGGCACTTGCCGGAACCCCTGTTCATGTTGCATCAGTGGCAACCGCTTTCCCAAGTGGCATGTCGACGAAAGATATAAAGGTCCGCGAAACCCGTTATGCTGTTGCGGAAGGTGCCAACGAGATTGATATGGTTATTTCAAGAGGGCATTTTTTAGCCGGCGACTACCATTATGTTTATGATGAAATTGCCGCTGTAAAAGATGCTTGTGGCAAAGCCCATTTAAAAGTGATCCTTGAAACCGGTGAATTAAGTACACTTGATAATATTCGCAAAGCAAGCGATCTGGCCATGCATGCCGGCGCCGATTTTATTAAAACATCAACCGGAAAAATACAGCCCGCCGCAACGCTGCCTGTGACCCTGGTCATGCTTGAAGCCATCCGCGATTTTTATTACAACGAAGGTAAAATGGTTGGCATGAAACCCGCCGGAGGAATTGCCACAGCCAAACTGGCTTTACAATATCTTGTTTTAGTTCGCGAAGTTTTAGGTGATGCGTGGCTTACGCCCGATTACTTCCGGTTTGGCGCAAGCTCGCTGGCAAACGACCTGCTTATGCAGATTCAAAAACAAATCACCGGCGTTTACCAGTCGGTTGACTATTTTTCAAAAGATTAAATTTCCTTAGCTCAAACTGCGAAGTAATTTGTTTGGTATTGATTTTCATACATCCCAGGTACGGGTGAATTAATCCAATCCTCCGTAAGTCAGCCGAAACACCTGATTCGAAAATTGCATTTGGAAACCATACTTTTTGAAAAACGAAAAAAGGTTCAGGATTTATTTTCCAAACTTATTGTTCCGCTTTTCAAACAACCACGGAATCGGTTTAACCGGTTTAATAAAATAATGCTTCCTTAAATACTTACGGATGTGCTCCATTCCCTCCTGCACATCATCGGTAAACAATACCAGTTTTAAATCATCGTTTGAAATTGTCTTTGCTTCAATCATTTTGTTCAGAAGTATACGAAGAGGTTCATAATACTTCTTTCCAAAAACCACTACAGGAAAATCGCGTATGGTTTTGGTTTGAATAAGCGTAGTTGTTTCAAACAGTTCATCCATGGTTCCAAATCCTCCGGGCATAACCACAAACCCGTATGAATACTTTAACAGCAGAACTTTCCGGACGAAAAAATACTTGATGGTCACCCATTTGTGCATATATGGGTTGGCATCCTGTTCGTGTGGTAAAAAAATATTACATCCTACCGACCGGCCGCCATTTTCGTATGCGCCCCTGTTTGCGGCTTCCATAATCCCGGGTCCGCCGCCAGTCATAACCGTTCCTCCCATTCGCGAAATAAGCTCACCAAACTTATATGCCTGCCGGTAGTATTCGTGATCTTCACGAAATCGTGCGGAACCAAAAACGGTAATGCAAGGGCCTACAAAATGCAGCGCCCTGAATCCTTTCATAAATTCATAAAATACCTTTAAGGCGAACTTCAGGTTTCCAAAACGGCTCTGGGGGTCGGCAAAAAACTCTGACTCTTCCTTTAGCTTCAGTTCAAATTTCGGGTAAACAGCTTCGTCCTGCTCCAATCTCATAACATCAAATAAAAAGTAAGCACCTCAAAGTTAATAAAAGAAACCGGGATTCACATGATGTGGATCCCGGCTCTGTATTCAAAGTGACAAATTTTTATTTCAGGGTAAAATTAACCGGCAGTGCCATCCTTACACGTACAGCCTTGCCACCCTGCATACCGGGCTTCCATTTGGGCATAGCTGTTAGCACCCGTAAGGCCTCATCGGTAAGTGACTGGTGCGGCGACCTCAGGCATTCAAATGTGGAAACACTGCCGTCGGTTTCAATAATAAAATTCATATATACTGTGCCGTTAGCGCCTGCTTCCCTGGCCTTTGCGGGATATTTAATATTACCTGAAAGGTATTCAAGCAACGCTTCATCATTTCCCGGAAATTCGGGCCTTATTTCCGGCAGCAAAACGTACTCCTCGGCAACCGTGTCAACTTCCGGCCGGCCAGTAACCGGAACAATTGGATTATTTAAAACAGTATCCAGAGGAAAGGGATCTACTGTGCCGGTATTTGGCACTATCGTGATTTGATTGCTAAATACTGTAAGGTTTTTTCGGGGCGCGGCATGATTCTGGTCTGCCACCGAACTGTTACGGGAATAAGTAACGGGCATAATTTCTTCCTCAATATTGTCCCATCGGTCGGGTAAAACTATCTCTACGCGGGTCAGCGGTGTCCGCCATTCGAAGGCTACGAAAGTCAAAAACAAAGAAATCACCAGCCCGATTCTGAAGAAATAATTCCGGCGGCTCTCAAGTGGCCGGAAAATACTGTAACCTGAGTTTTTCATGGCTTTATAGTTTTAGTTAATACATAGATGCATTCAAATACACTTTTCCATATATCATCATAAACTGAACTACCCTGAAGTTTATTGTTGAAGAAACGAGTATAAAAAAAGCCCCGGCACAACTACCGGGGCTTATAAGAAATTATAAGAAGTTCTATTTTAAAGTAAACCTGATCGGCAGATTATATTGTACCGATACATTTTTACCACGCTGTTTACCCGGCTTCCATTTAGGCATGTTATTTACAACACGCTTAGCTTCTTCATCGCATCCGCCTCCGATTCCGCGTAATACTTTTACATCCTTAACCTGGCCGTCGGGACCAACAACAAACGTAACAAATACGGTTCCGGTGATTCCGTTTTCACGGGCAATGGCGGGATACTTGATATTATCGCTCAGATATTTTACCAACTGAGCCTCGCCTCCCGGGAAACCGGGCATTTCTTCAACGATCAGAAAAATTTCAGGCTCATCAATAACTTCCTCTTTCTGTGGTTTAACTTCTACCACCGTTTCCTGGGTTACTTCGGTTTCCTGAACCTGAGCTTCGTTTTCAATTTTAACATCATCCTGAACAATTACCAGTTGTTGTACCGGCGGTGGCGGTGGTGGCGGCGGCTTTTCCTCCTGTTTGGTAATTGGTATAATCTCCTCCGGAATATCTTCAACCTTGAGTTGTCCCAGGGAATAATCTTTCTTCTCATAACTTCTCCATTCAAACGCTACCAGTGTGATAGCCA
>CAZPKJ010000044.1:4868-17762 GCA_964587075.1 uncultured Flavobacteriaceae bacterium
ATTTGCAGAAACAAGCCTTTTTTTCGCTCCAGATCCGCTTCAGGGGTTTTCTTTGGTTCCATTACATTCAAATATTTAGCGAATATATTCAAAAAATATCAATCGGAATATCCAGATTCCTAAAAAAGCACCTGCTGTATTGGCAACAAAGTCGAGCCATTCACCGGTTCGGTCAGTGAGCAGGAACTCCTGGAACAGTTCAACAGCTCCTCCATATAACGTAACCGATACAGCAGTTACCTTTACAGCATTATAACGGATAAACCAGTTTGAGTATTGCCGCAACGATGCTTTCATTACCAGAAAAGCCAAGAGGGCGTACATAACGGTATGCACTATTTTGTCGAATGAAAATAGCTTCCAAAATGAAAAATCAGGCAGCTCGGATGAAGGTATACTACTGAAAAAGAGGATAGTAGCTGCCCAAAAGAGGGGCGCCATGAAATACCGTAGCATTTAATTCAAGGTATTATTGATATGTTCAGGCTCCTACCAGCGCCATATAATCGGCAGCCGAAAGCAGCCCGCTTAATTGCGAAGGATCGGAGATTTTAATCTTAACCATCCAGCCATCCCCGTAAGGGTCCTTATTAACCATTTCGGGTTGCTTTTCAAGTATGCTGTTGATTTCGGTTATCTCACCCGAAACAGGCATAAACAAATCAGAAACTGTCTTTACAGCTTCAACGGTTCCAAATACCTGCTCCTGCTCTACTGTATCGCCAACAGTATCGATGTCGACATATACGATATCGCCTAATTCACCCTGTGCGAAGTCGGTAATACCAACAGTAGCAATATCACCATCAACCTTTACCCACTCGTGTTCTTTGGTGTATTTTAATTGTTCAGGGAAATGCATGTCTTAATGGTTTAGAAAGATTTTTATAGAATTTCGGTACAAAGGTAAAAGTATTTTAAATGAATTACTGTGCAAGGGTAAACCGGATACTTATACCTGCTGCCGTGTTAGCTGTTGGGAACGATGTTGATACCAATGGGTTATTGATTGTTTTATCGAAAAATAACCGGATGTTAAACCGTTCATTAACGACATAATCGGCAGCCAGCTTGTATGAAATAATGGTCAACCCTGCTGTAGGCTGGTTTATTCCTTCAAGCAAACGGCGCACTATTGTGCTGTTTTTGCGTAATGAGAAGTCGCCCGTAAGATTTAAGTCGTTACCCGTTGCGCCTTTCTTCTTTGTACCCTGCAATCCGAACGGAAGTTTAAAATTGCGCCAACGGTACCCAATTCCAAAAACATATTCCTGCCCTTTTATTTCGGTAACCTGAACATCGGCAAAAGATAAGGCGATATTACGGTCGCGTTTATATTCAAACCTCGTTGTGAGCTTATTATTCTTCCAGTTAATATCAACCCCGATAAGCGGACTAAACTGCTCGTTAATGGTTACTGCTGAAAACTCTTCTTCAGGAATAAAGTTTTTGTTCAGGTCACGCGCGGTACCATCTTCCTTATATAACAGGCTGGTACTATACGAAGCAATGCCATAAGTAGACCGGTAACCATGCGATATGTTAACGCTGTTAAAGTACTTCTGCGCAAACTTTAATCTTGAAAGTCCGTCGTACGTCAACCGCCAGTTTATTTTAGGAATATCGGGGAAAGGGTTCTTTTTCACTTTGCCCGGTGAAGTGCCCGAATAGGCGGCCAGAAACGCGTAAGTAAGTACTTCCTGAGAAGTAGCACCATAACCATCGGCATAAAATGCGGAGTCCAGTCCCTGCGACAATGGATTATCGGCGGCAAGCTGGTACGAGATAATAATCCGGTTTCGCTCGAATTCATCAAATACCGGCGAACTGTAATCCTTCCGGTCTTTGCTGAACGCGGTTCTGATCGAATTGTACGACATACTGAAGTTTCCCGTTTCAAGATGTGAAAAAGCATTGTATTCGCCGGTAACTGTGGCCCGGTAATTTTCGGAAGTGCTCCGTGCATAGTTCCGGTTTGCATTTAGTTCAATTCTCAATCCTGCAGCAGGTTCTATGGTTGCCCTTCCGGTTAAGTTTTGGGTATATGTTTGGGAGAACACGCCGTTGAAAACCGTATCGGTGGCCAGCCAGCGCATCCGGGCAGCTTCCTTTCTGATGTCGCGCTGACTACCAAAGGCAAACGGCAATCCGGGTGCCATTTGTGTGTTCCCCGATTCATCACTGTAAAAATTCTGTCCAAGCAACTCAGGAATACGATTGAAACCCGGAAGCAGTGTTCCGTTTGTTTCACTGTAGTTGACAGAAACATTTTTTAGGCTGAGAATAGTTTTTGCAAGCGCCCGTTCCGCATCGGTGATTACCCTGGGCTGTTTTACAACCGGGGGCTTCTTTCCGCCAGTAGTATCGCTGGCAGCAGGTTTTGGAGCAGGCGGCTTGTTGACAGGCTTGGGGGGCTTTGGTCCTAATGCTTTCTTCAGATATGGCACCTTGTTATACAAAGTGTTCATTGTGAAAGTAGCATTGATTTGCTTGGTGTTGGAGTTTTGAATGGTATTACCAATAGCAGGGTTGATGGCAAGTTGATTGTTTACAGGTAAAATAGTAAGTGGTCCTGTTTGCCAATTGTAATCAAATAAATATTTTGCATTGAGTGTAATCCAGTCGGTAGCCGGAATCTTACTCAAAGGCACATTATAGCTTAATGATCCGCCCTGACGGTAATTGGTGTTTCGTCCAAGGTTCCAGAAATTATCTCTGACCGTATCTTTCTTTTCTTCTGTATCGAGTTTGCCGTATGGCTCATCAATGTTAGCGAGATTATTGGCGTTAAAATCGAACTTCAATGACCGGGTAATGTCGTAGGTAAGCGTGTAAACCCGTGAAGTAGTAAATGATTTATTATAGGTAGTTGGTTGTTTGAACGAAAACTCCGACAAATCGCGAACCTGCGTTTCACCATAGTGCCTGTTTACATCGGTCCGGAAGGTGAAATTGTTGGGTACCAGATTAAAATTAAAATCTTTTACAGGACGGGCCCATTTTGATTTCTGAAACGCTTTCACTTTTGAAAATGGCGTTATATACTTCGCCTGGGTTGAATAATTGTATCCCAATGCCGCCAGATAATCCTTTTGGTTGTCATACTCGAGATTAATATTCCGCCGGTAAATCTGGTTATAGCCAAGTGAAATATTAAAATTCTCAATATCATAAACCTTAGGCTTGCCAGCCCCGCCGGTACGGTTTTTACGGATGTTGGTCATGTTAATACTCTGCCGCTTGGTATAGTCCTGCGCAATCCGCTTCAGCTGTGCCCTGCGCGCATTGTCATCAATGGAGTTTAACGCTTCCTCAAAGGGAACATCGGGGTCGAGTGGATTGTATTGCGGGTTGCTGAAAGTTTCGGAATAACCAAAGTAGAGCGGTAATGATATTCCAGTTTTTTGAGGGAAGAATTTCCCTAACTCGAGCGATGTGGATATATCATATTGAGTGATATTCTCCTTCTGGCGGTCGTTAAGTTTGCTTTCGAGACTTCCAAACCCATCGGTACTTCTTCCTCCCGAAAGGGTTAATGTACCCAAATCGGCAAGCTTGGTGGTGACCCTGGCATTAGCCGCCCATCCGCCATTGTTGTCAAATTCGTTCATGCGAAGTTCGTTCACCCACACCACCGCGCATTTGGATGTGCCGTCATCCCCCGGATCAAGTTCCTTCTTGGGATTGCGAATACCAATCATGATGGTTTTCACTTCGCTCAGCGTAGGGTTACCGACAATAGTTATTTTCCGGTTACCATCGTTTATAACAAAAGGCAAACTGTTGGGACTACCGTTGCCGGCATATACGTTATTTCTGGTAAGCTTGCCTTTGATAAGTTTATCAACGTCAATCTCCATGTTGTTTTCAACAGGCCATATGTCGGTATCGCGGGTTGCGCCAAACCTGGTTACCTTGAGCGGGATCTCATATTCGTAAAAGTTGGTAGTAAAATCGCTTCCCAGGCGTACAAAAGCGGTTACCTCACCATCCTGCAACTCATCACTCAGCCCGCCATCCTCGGCATGCAGGTACATCTTTATTTTTTTGTAGTTTCTTACATCGAAAAGGGTGTTCTTATATGCCGCCCTGGCATCGCCATCTTCGAGGTTACAAACCTTAAGGCTCAGCGACTGCTCATTCAGCTGCTGCAGATTGGTTGACCCTACATTCACTTCTCTTTCAATACCGGGAGGTAAAACGTACTTGATGGGTGTACGATCGCCGTTCTCCTCAAGATTAACCACAGTAACATCAAACGGCGTAACTCCCGGGTCAACCGGAATGTATTCGCCATTCGATAATAATGAGTACTGATACTTACGCCATTCGCCGCGCAACAGTTCCAGCTTGGCAAAACGCATGACTATGGGCGATTCAAATCCTTTTAAGAACATCCGTACAAAATTCACCGACTTCAAATCGGCACCGGTACCGATAATCTGCGTAGGGTTGTTCACCGGAATTTTAAACTGGTACCACTTAATATTTTTTAAGGAGTTGTCTTTTGTTCTTACGGAAGTTGTAATCTGGTCGACAATAAAATTGGTGCCCACTACCATCTGGCCGGGAGTAACATTTACCTCATACTGAAAATAATTTTCAAAATCGCTCATGGTATTGTCGCGATTAATATCCTCGCCATCGGGCAAATTGGTAGCAGATGTTGAATAAGGCTCCGGCGATTGCTCCGAAGTTTTTGAATTGCCTTCGGTATTGTTGAAGTTCTTATAACGGGTGAGTATATCTGCTCCCGCATTATCAAGTACGCTTCCGCGGAAATACTGGAAGTCGTCGGCTGAAGGATCGGTTAATGCACTTTGATAAACATTGGAGGCAGCTCCAAAATTCAGTTGAAGCGCATCCAGGTACTTCTCTTTGAAAAATGTACCTTCATTCTGTGTCGACAATCCATCGAGTCCTACATCCTGGGCACGCCGTGAGTCGGGATCGTTATCAAACGCGTTCACGATACTCTGGTTGCGCGGAACCAATCCCCAGCTTGTTGAATCAACCGGCGATGAGGGGTTTGTTGGGGAGGGTAATCCGTTTTCAAATGACCTGCGTGAATCTTTGAGTATATCTTCCGAAACATCGCCCAGGTTAAAATAGAGTTTACCACCCGATCCGTTGTTCAGCGACTCATCGTGAAACGGATCCATCACCCAAAACTGAATGAATTCCACATTCGCAGTTTCGAAGTCATAGGTTTCTATACGTCGCATAATTCCGGCCCACCGTGATTCGGGGCCGTTTAAGATACCGGCGGCAGTAATTCCCTGCGATAATGACGTAGGCCCCACCTCGTAGTTGTATGGCCCGCGCTCGGATGGATAATAGGCCAGGTTAAGAATGTTCAGGTTCGTAGCCTGTCCGGTTTGATTTTGTTTGAACGGAAACAGTTCGGTCTCCAGAACTTCTCTGACATTGTGGTTGGATAGGTCGGCTGAGGTAATGTTTGGAGGCAGAAGATTGTTGTTGCTCCGGTAAAAAACAGTAGGGTCAATGGAGTACCATGCAAGTTTTGCGCGGTTGTATCCGCTGATGAGAGAATCATTAAATACCGCCTCCGGAAAAAGTGCAGGTTGTCCCTGTGGCACAGATGCCAGGTACCATGTTCCGGGGTTTCTGATATCAATTGTAGACTGGCTTCCTTCGAAATCGTCGATGTATGCATTACCGTTTTTCCCTATGGCTTTCGAAGTACCCGGAATCAGGTTGGCAAATTCTCCCGCAAAGGTGATTTTCGATTCGGTTTTAGTTTCCAGGAACGGAAGCTTATCGATCATGCGTGTAATGAACCTTGAATTGGTAGAATAGGTTCCATCAACGCCCCAGATGGTATTTCGTATAGGCTCATCACCAATATTTACCTTTCGGGTTATAGGCCGTTCATTCAAATGAAGGAATGTACCACCCAAATTAAAGTCTTTGTTAACCAGGTAATCGAACCGTGCACCGTAAAGTGATTTTGACTGAATGCTGAAAAGCGAATTCGATTCAAGCGAAATCTTTATAGGAGTTGCCGACGCAAGAATTCCTGCGTTAATGATTTTCACCCTTCCCAGATTGTAATCAACGGTATAATCCACATTCTCGGTAAGGGGTACTCCACCGGCCGAAACTACAACTGAGCCCTGTGGGATATTAATGGCATTCAGGAATATCTCCGAGCTGGCGGCGCTCTGGTAACTACCAACCAGGGTGAACCGGTTCAATTCGGGTAATTGTTGTGCCGAGGTCCGGGTTGAGTCATAAAGTTGTTCAAACACATAGTTGTTCGCCTGGTTATTGTCGATAAACCGGCTCCTCAGGTAGCTTCCAAAGGGCTCCCTTACGGGGAAGTATACTCTGCCAGTATTGGCATTAATGGTAATGCCATCCACGAAGTCAAATATTCCATCGGCATAAGGATCACTTCTGGTATCAAGCCGGTCGAGACCCAACACCTGTATAATGGGAACCCCTTTCAGATTTACTTCACTGGCAGGAACAGGCAGGTAGTTTATTTTCTTTAGCCCGTCGGAATTGTCATTGTAAATAACATTCAGTTTGAAATCATCGCGCTGTACCTGGAACGAGCCGATTGAATATACGTTTTTCATCATCAGATCCCAGGTAGGCAGTTTTGGGTTGATGTTGGTGCTTTTCAACAATTTTACAAAAAGCGCTTTGGGCGGATTAATTCCTGATGTAGTTAAATCACCAACGGTAAGCACGGTATTTCCGATAGTATATTCAAACGCCACCGCAAGAACTTCATTCGAATTAAGCGCCTGGTTTAACGAAATGTATCCTAAACGTGAATTGTAATTATATTCGTTCGGGCTTAATTTTCGGGCACCAACGAGACGAACATAATCCTGTTGAGGCGCGAAATTGGTTGGAGCCGAAGCAAGCGGATCAAGGCTCTGACTAACGGCGTTCACATCACGAGACGATAAATACTGGCTATTCATCAACTCATACAAATTATTGGATGCGTTTGATGGAAATACTGAGGTTCCCTGTGATACAAATGCCGAACTGAAAATATTGTACTCACCCAGATCCATGAACGCAACAATATCGCGTGTGTTTTCGGTACTATTGTTTTTATTGGTAATCCAAACCTCAAGCTTGGTAATATTCACCGGCGAATTAATAATCGGTAAATCTTTCAGCGCTTTGTCGTAATTATCTTTAAAATATCCCGATAAAAAATAATGCTTGTTGGCTTCGTACTGGTCGGCATTAATTTCAAAGTTAGAAATCTGGCCACCACCAGGCGGTACGTCTATAGTAGATGACTGGCCTTCCTGCTGACTCACAACCGTGGTAACCTTCAGTTTTCCAAACTGCAATTGCGCCTTGATACCGAATAGGCTTTGGCTGCCCGTAATGAGTGATCCCGTTAAGGGAAGTGAAACATTACCGGCTTCAATTTTTTTGATAATTTCATCTTCGTATCCGGTATACTCAAGTTTCATTTTATTTTCAAAATCGAAACTGGCTTCGGTATTGTAGTTGGTTGTGAGTTTCATTTTCTCACCGATATTCCCAACTACATTCATCTGAATTTTTTCCTTGAAATCGAAAGTCGCGTTACGCCGTTGTTTTTCAGGAATAGATGGATTGTCGTTTCTGTAAATATTAACGCCAAAAGTTAGTTCAGCCGAACCCTGCGGGCGGATATCAATGGTATTACCACCGAATATCCGATCGAAGGCCTGGCCTCCGATATAAATTTTTGGAATGATACTTCGTTTCTGCTCATCGGAACCGGTACCCGAAATCTCTTTCCAGTAATTTTGGGTCGATTTGCTGAACTCATTTCTCACAAACTCATCAAAAGTGAGGTAGGTGGGATTCCGGTAAAACATTTCACCCATCCGCTCATTAATGTTATACTGGTTCTCGTTTTCATCATACTCAACCGACCGGTTGATATTGGCGGGGTCGCTCAGATAAAGCGGGCTTTGATTTGGTTTATTTGAATAGGGGTCGGTTAAATTATCCTCCCAGGGATAGGGAAGCTGAAGACTGTCTTTTTTGCCGGTATCGGGAACGGTTATAAAACTTGAGTGACTGCCGGCATCGGAAAAACTTATCAAACCGTTACCTGCGCTACCACCGAGGACCAAGCCAATAACGGGCAGGGCCAAACCGGCAGTAATGCCGTATTTTACCAAATCTTTGAACCGCACTGTTTAACTCAAATTATTATGATTCCGGCATCTGTAACCCATAAGAATTTTTTGCTGTCGGGTAAACACCGTCATCGGGTTGTGTATGCTGATAATGGTACTTCCGGTAACGGTAAAAATCCTGCCTGGGCGCCTCTCCTGCCTGATTTTAACAAGCGGCTAAAATAACACAAAATAATTTACCAAATTACGGCTAACTCCATCCGTCATCCATCAGTTTTTCACGATGCCAGATGTGCCAACGCGGCTTTAATCAATTGCTCCACCGAATCGCTTTTACCACTCCTGTCGAGTGCTTTTTCGGCGTTGATCTTTGAAAAGCCAAGTGTGACCAAAGCACTTAACGCTTCCTCTCTGGCGGTATTGCCCGAAGGTGACTGAATTTTTAACTCCCCCGAATGCTTCGACATTTTGTCTTTCAGGTCGATAATGATACGCTGGGCGGTTTTTGAGCCAATTCCCTTCACCTTTTGGAGGGCAGAAACGTTGCCGGATGCAATAGCATGCATCAGGTCGGTGGGCTCAAACGAAGAGAGGATCAGCTGGGCGGTATTGTTACCAACACCCGAAACACTAACCAGGTGCAGAAAAAGATCTTTCTCCTGTTCGCCGGCAAATCCATAAATACTGAAAAGCGAACTGGCCTGGCTTTCATTACGGATTACCACATGGGTGTACAATTGTACTTCAGCGGAATCCTTAATAGCGGAATAGGTATGGAGCGAAATCTGAATATGAAAGCCAATCCCCTGGTTGTCAATCAGCACGGATGTTGGAGAGAGCGAGCGTACTTTGCCGCATATATATGAATACATGGCGCAAAAATACTTTATTGTTTCCTTGATTGCGCGTCAACCACAGCAATAGTGATCATATTCACAATTTCACGTACCGAGCTGCCCAGCTGAAGGATATGAACCGGTTTTTTCATACCGAGCAATATCGGACCTATAGCTTCGGCAGCTCCCATTTCCTGTAACAACTTGTAGGTAATATTCCCCGAGTCGAGGTTAGGGAAAATGAGGGTATTGGCTCCTTCCTGTGCCAGGTCGCTGAACGGAAAATTGTCGGCCAGCATTTGCGTGTTAAATGCAAAATTTGCCTGCATTTCACCATCCACAATTAAGCCGGGAAATTTATCATGTAAAATTTTAACTGCTTTTTTAACTTTCATTGCCTCGGGGTCGCGCGACGAGCCAAAATTTGAAAACGACAACATAGCAATTCGCGGTTTCATGTTAAATTGTTGTACCGCTTTGGCTGTTAGCAAGGTAATCTCAACCAGTTCTTCGGCAGTTGGATTAACTTTTATGGTTGTATCGGCAAAAAAGATTGGCCCCTTTTTAGTGATCATAATGTACATACCTGCAACATGGCTCACCTCCTCCTGGGTACCTATAATGTACAATGCGGGCTTAAGGATATCGGCATATTTACGTGTGAGTCCCGATATAAGAGCGTCGGCCTGACCGGTTTCCACCATCATGGCGCCATAATAATTCCGCTCCTTCATAATTTTCCGGGCCTCATGGTAGTTGAAACCGCTCCTGGCTCTTTTCCTGAAAAATGTTTCACCAAAATAATCGAGGTTGTCGGAGTCGTTGCGGGGGTCAATGATTGGGATATCTCCCAAATCGAGTTTATGCGCTTCTATCAGTTTTTGAATTTTTTCCCGGTTTCCGAGCAGGATGGGTTTTGCTATTCCCTCATCCCTGACAATTTGAGCCGATTTTAAAATTTTATAGGTATCGGCTTCTGCAAAAACAACTCGCTGTGGATTCTGTCGGGCCTTGTTTGTTATTACCCTGATCAGCTTGTTGTCGTGTCCGAGTCTTTTTGATAAATCCTCCTCATACGTATCCCAGTTGTCGATGGTGAGCCTGGCTACACCCGATGCAATAGCGGCACGTGCTACAGCCGGAGCAACCGTGGTGATGAGCCTTGGATCGAGGGGTTTGGGAATGATATAATCACGTCCAAACTGGATATTGGTTTTGTTATAAGCCAGGTTTACAATTTCGGGAACAGGTTGTTTGGCCAGGTTGGCAATAGCCCGCACAGCGGCCAGCTTCATCTCCTCATTAATTTGCTTTGCCCTTACATCGAGGGCGCCACGGAAAATAAAGGGAAATCCGATGACATTATTCACCTGGTTTGGAAAATCAGATCTGCCGGTGGCAAGAATAATATCTTCGCGCGATTTATGAGCCGCTTCATAGGATATTTCGGGGTCGGGGTTTGCCATGGCAAAAACAATGGGATCGGCAGCCATCATTTTGAGATGGTCACCATTCAGGATATTCCCTTTTGATAAACCTATAAACACATCCGCGCCGGCCATAGCTTCTTCAAGTGTGTTGATATTGCGTTGGGTAGCGAAAAACTTCTTTTGTTCATCCAGTTGATCCCGGTCGCTTCTGATTACTCCGGTGCTGTCGAGCATCACTATGTTTTTCAACTGTGCCCCGAGTGAAACAAAGAGCCGGGTACATGAGATAGCCGATGCTCCCGCCCCGTTTACAACAATCCGCACCTCTTCAATATTTTTACCGGCAAGTTCAAGGGCATTAATAAGTGCTGCAGCCGATATTATGGCGGTACCATGCTGATCGTCGTGCATTACCGGAATAGAAAGTTCCTCTTTAAGGCGCTTTTCAATTTCGAAACATTCGGGAGCTTTGATGTCTTCCAGGTTAATCCCCCCGAAAGTGGGAGCAATGGCTTTTACCGTTTCAACGAAACCATCAACATCGAGGCGGTCGATTTCAATATCAAAGACATCGATATCGGCAAAAATTTTAAACAACAATCCCTTTCCTTCCATTACCGGTTTTGAAGCTTCGGGCCCAATATTACCCAATCCCAAAACCGCGGTTCCGTTTGATATAACGGCTACCAGGTTCCCTTTGGTTGTGTACTTATAAACATCCTCGGGGTTATTCTGAATTCTGATGCAAGGTTCAGCTACTCCCGGCGAATAGGCCAGTGAAAGGTCGCGTTGTGAACTGTAAGGTTTGGTGGGTACTACCTCAATTTTTCCCGGTCTGCCTTGTTCATGATAATCAAGGGCATCTTGTTTAATATTCATTGATAGGTTTTAAAAAGGGTTGTGTGATAAAGAAAGTGATACGCAGGGATCAAATAACAAAGTCCTGCCGGTAAGAGGCAGGACTTTGTATAAACGATCAAAAATCTTTAATCCCTGGCAACCATCATTTTTCCGGTTGAGGTATTCTTTCCATTCAGGTAGAGTGAATAAAAATAAATTCCCGGCTTCAGATCGCTAACATTGATTTTAATGGAGTTTTTATTCTCGGTAACGGCAAAATCCTTTACTTCTGCGCCAAGCATATTGAATAATTTAATTCTTGGATTTTTGCTGTCGCGATTATAATTTACATAAAAACTGGTTGTTGAAGAAGCAGGATTTGGATATGGTTTGGAGATAAAATTTTTACCGGCCGGGATATCTTCAATTCCGGTGGTGGCATCAAAAATATATTCTACACAAACCGAATCACCGGTGTTGGCTGCATCAAAGAAGCAGTAATTGTTTATCGAAATTCCAGAGATAGAACTGGTTTCAACATATGCTTTGAATATGCTGGTACTTCCTCCGGCAGGGATAGTCATAACATCGGGAGAAAGTGATACCGTTTGTCCATAACATTCAAACCAGCAGAAATAACCGATATGGCCGGGGTAAAGATTATTTACCGTCCGCTGTACCAGTACATCCTTGGTGCTTCCGCTATTGTTGGTAATGGTAGCATGTCCCTCGAGCATGAACAGGGCATTGCCGCTCACATAAACATTCGATGCGCTGAAACTTTGAGCATAACTCCCTAAGGATGAAATGGTTAATAAAAATAAAATGTAGAGTTTTTTCATGTTATAAATATAAGATAAATATTGCCGTTTTGTCGGTTTACAGACCCGTAAAAGTAAAAAAGAACTGGCTAAGAAACAACATATTTTTAGCGGATCCATGTAAAATCTGTGCAATTTTAAGTCCTTTATCTTATTATCCGATTAAATATCAAATATATCCGTCAAATAAAGGGCAAGCAGTCCGGTCAGGATAATCGGTTCACATTTTTAAATTACACTTTAAAGTCAAGTTTATATGAGAATAATACAAAAATTTATTTGAGCCACACCCTTAAACATATAATTTTTCTTAATATGTTTGTAACTTGCTTGTATAGCATCCATGAAAATCTAACCTAAATTAATCATAATCAAAATTCAAACATGAAAAGAATCTTTACCCTGATCATTGCGGCCGCTGCAACTTTGTCAGCTAATGCGCAATTGCCGGTGAGTACTGCGCCGTCATTGAAAAATGCAATCCTCGAGGAGTTCACAGGAATCCACTGTGTATTTTGCCCCGATGGCCATAAAATTGCCGCTCAGATTACTGCAAACAACCCAAACCGGGCCTTTGCAGTAAATATCCACACCGGTAGTTTCGCTACCCCTTCGGCCGGTGAACCTGATTTCAGAACAGCCGACGGAAACGCCATTGCCGCTATTCCGGGCATGGGCATTACAGGTTACCCTCAGGGTGCCGTTAGCCGCAAATTATACGGAACAGCCACTGCTTTTGCCATGAGCCGGAGCTTATGGACAAACGCTGTAAATGCGATCCTGAATCAAAGCGCTTATGTAAACGTTGCCGGTCAGGCTACCCTGGACGCTTCTACCG
>CAZPKJ010000045.1:0-17457 GCA_964587075.1 uncultured Flavobacteriaceae bacterium
ACCGCCGGTACTTATGCTAATATTACAGCAGGTACCCTGTTGTCGACCATAACCACCAACCAGGCGGTATTTACGCCTTTATCGGTAAGTTTTCAGGCTACGGCTACGCAATCGGCGTTCATAGGATTTGCATCAACAATGACTGCGAATGGTTGTAATTCGGCCAACTTTTGGATTGATGATGTTGTGATAACCGAGTACGATACACCACCCTGTACATATTATTGTCCGCAGGGAGGAACAGCTTCCGGCTCACGGTACATATCCGATGTGTTATTTAATACCATAAGCCGATCAAGCGGATTTGACGGGTATGCATGTACGGGTTTATCAACTACACTTGAGCGAACCGTGAATTATGATCTCACGGTTTTAACGCCAACTTCGGCATCAACCTATTATTCAGCTGCCTGGATCGACTGGAATGGCGACGGCGACTTTGCAGATGCCGGCGAAAATGTCATGGCAAGCGCGGTTCATCCTGCCACTACCCGGATTCAAACAATTACTGTTCCAGCTGGAGCTGTTTTAGGGATTACCAAAATGCGCGTCAAAACAAAGTATAACGCAGCCATCACCGGTCCGTGCGAAGCACCCCTGGCAAATGACGATGTAGAAGATTACGATATTGACATTGCACCTGCACCAACACCCATGGTGTATGTTTCGTGTACGGCCACACAGGCAAATACCAGTCCGGTAAACGCCGGCACCTTTCAGAATGAAATTTTAGGATTACAAATTGTTACCAACGGAACCCTTTCGCCGCTAACGGCAACAACATTTAATCTGAATACAGCTGGAACTACCAGTCCGGTTAATGATATTTTGAACGCCCAGTTGTGGCACTCTGGTACAAACAATAATTTTTCAACGGCTACACAGGTTGGTACTTTGGTGGCCAACCCAAATGGGGCATTTTCATTCAATGGTTCGGTTCAGCTTGAGCAAGGCACCAATTACTTCTGGCTTACCTACGATATCAAACCTTCGGCAACGGCTCCCGATGTAGTGGACGCCTCCTTTGTATCGGTAGTGATAAACAGCATTACTCGTACACCAACATCAGGTGCACCTGCCGGAAACAGGCCTATTGTTACAGCAACCCCCATGACTTATGTTTCGGGTACCGTCACACAAAACACATCACGTTCGCCAAGACCCGATTTAAATCACCATATTATTGGTGTCGAAATAGTAACCAGCGGAGCCGGCAGTCCTTTAGCTGCTTCATCGTTTACATTTAACACTACGGGTACCTCAGCTGTAATTGGAAATAATATTGCCAATGCGCGCTTATGGTTCAGCGGATTCAGTCCGGTTTTTTCAGCCACAAATCAGGTTGGAAGTACCGTTGCGTCCCCTAACGGTGTTTTTACTATAACCCCGGCCGTTACACTATATAATGGAACAAATTATTTCTGGCTTACCTATGATATTTTACCCGGCGCGGGCTGTGATCCGGTTCAGGCCGATGCTCAATGTACCGGCTTTACCGTTGGCGGAATAGCAAGAATACCCTCTGTTACCAATCCGGCAGGAGCAGTAATTATTGATTGTAATTCAGCTTATTTTTCAAAAGGCAGTTTGCCGGCCAATCTTCCATCGAGCTGGAATACCTTGCGGGATGGAACAGGTACCGATGCCACTGCGTTTGGAGCCGGGTCAACATTCTATATTCAGAATGGCCATACCATGGTAACAACATCTACCGCAAATATTCCTTATCTTACTATTGAACAGGGTGGGCGTATCAACGCTTCTTTCCTTGTTAGCTGTACCGATTTGCGAATTAACAGCTATGGTATTTTTGAGCAAATAGTTCAGGCTGCCAATGGAACTTTCATTACGAATTTTTATATAGATAATCACGGAACGTGGATTCATAATAATACCGGGTATTTACCGAGTATGAACAGGTATTTCGCACCACGTTCAAATCAGTGGTTTTATAAATGGGGTGGCGGAACCTTTCCAACCGGTACTGCATGGGGAAATGTATTGTTGAATGGCAGCACCCCCGGTAATTTTGGAATGGGATCGGTACTTACAAACATTCAGGGCGATTTTGAATGGCGGCGTATTGGAAACAACAATTACCTGCAGGATGAAGTCAGTGAAACCATAAATATTGGTGGTAACCTCATTTTCTCCGGCGGATGGTGGAAGATTGCATACGATAACAGCGTTCCGGGAAATCAAACCCGATCAGTAATTATTAACGTTGCCGGCGATTTTATTATGAATTCCGGTACTCTTGAAGACTATGTAAGAGGTGCGGCAAACAGCGGTGCTACATTAAATGTAAGCGGAAACGTTACAATCACCGGCGGCACTTTAAATTTTAACGTTTCTCCGGGGGGCGCTTCGGTTATCAATCTCACTGCAGGCAGTCCAACCATGCAATGGAGCCAGACCGGAGGCAGTATTACACTTGGCAATACTTTTGTTAAAAGTGGTAAATCGGCTTACCTTACCGGTAGCAAAATGGGCGATATAGCATCTTCAAGGACAGTAACGGTTGAAACGGGAGCCAAACTTTATTGCAGTAACTTCCCGGTTACCGGGACGGGTAACTTTACGCTCGAAACCGGCTCTCACCTTGGCATAGGTAGTGCCGCAGGAATAACTTCTGTTGGAGCATCAGGGAATGTGCTGGCTGGAGGTACACGTACTTACCATTCAGGCGCCACTTATGAATACTATGAAGGTATAACGCCTCAGGCTACAGGAAATTTTATTACAACTTCTACCAGCGGTCTTTATCCTTCACAGGTAGCAAATATTATTATTAATAAATCGTTGCCTGCCAACCAGGTGAACCTTACCAACACTACCGATGTAACAGGAACCTTAACACTGACTTCCGGAATCCTCAACACCTCATTAGTTTCGGCAACCGCGCCATGGATACGAATAGGTACTTCAGCGGGTGTATCCCCGGCAGGCGGTTCACAAAACAGTTATGTAGATGGTTATATCCGGAAGCAGGGCAGTGCCGCATTTATTTTCCCTACCGGTAATGGTCTGAAATGGCGCCGTGTTGCAATTACCGCACCATCGCTGGCTACAGAATTGGAGGCGCGGTATGTCGATGCCCCGTACACAAATACTACTACCATGTCGGCTGCACCATTAATTGCACTCGATCACGTCAGTAAAATTGAACATTGGAACGTGAATAAGCCTTTGGGCAACGATGCAGCTGCGGCCAAAGTTCAGTTATACTGGGAGGATGCAGCAGCCAGTGTAATATATAAATTCGATTCATTAGCGGTAGGCCGTTGGTCGGGATCGGGTTGGGAAAATTCCAATTGTTATGTAACATGCCCTTCGAACTGGACAACCAGTACTGCACAGCGTACCTATTCGGGAACGGCTTCCGGAAACGGAGCCGGAACAATTCAGTCAAATACCACATCGCAGTTCAGTACCTTTACGTTTTCATCAATAGGCGCGTGGTCCCCCAATCCTTTGCCTATTCAACTTTTGAGTTTTGAAGGGATTTGCGATGATCGGCAAACCAGCTTATCCTGGTCAACAGCCAGCGAAACAAACAATCATTATTTCAGTATTTCAAAAAGCCGCGACGGGAAAGAGTTTTCCTTGTTAAAAACAGTACCTTCGAATGGGAATTCAACTACAACAACTTTTTATTCGGCAGTTGATGAACAGCCTTTTGCCGGTATTAATTACTATCTTTTATCGCAAACCGATCACAACGGTGTTCAAAAAATGTTGCGTACCATTGCCCTCCGGTGTAAATCGGATATCCATGCGGCTCTCACTGCCTTCAATAACCAACAGGGACAAATTGAGGTCCACATAAACTCATCCTATAGTCAGAAAATAAAAGTGGAATTGTACGATGATTCGGGAAAAAAAGCGGCCACTCATGAGTTTATTTCCATTGATGGCAAGGGGTCATTCCTCATAGATATTTCAAAACTTTCGAAAGGTATATACCTGGTTACTGTGAATGGTGACGAAACCAATATCGCCAAAAAGATTCTGATCCAATAATCTATCCTGCATTCAGTACGTCCCTTGAATAATGGCCTTCACCAGCTTACGCAGATGAGGTAAAGTTTCGAGGTCGAACCATTTGTTTTTAGCCCGCCATCTGAAGTTCAAGGGCGAAGGATGTACGAGCGAAAAGTACTTCGGTAAAGTATTTTTGTTATTCAGGATATTTTCAGAGAGCGATTTTTTAAATTGGTTCCCAAGGTAATATTTTTGTGCATAAAGGCCTGTCAGCAGAGTAATCCTGATCCCATTCATATTTTCCAGAAGCTTAGGATGCCATTCGGGAGCACATTCGGGTCGGGGAGGTAAATCACCGTTTTTACCCTTCCCCGGATAACAGAATCCCATTGGCATAAATGCAAATATTTTCTTGTCATAAAAGTCTTCTTCCGAAACCCCAAGCCATTTACGAAGTTCATCACCACTTTTATCGGCCCACGGTTTACCTGATTGATGTACCTTAAGACCGGGTGCCTGGCCAACTATTAATATGGAGGAGTTTGTATCTGCCTATAATACCGGGCGTGGCCCTAATGGCAAATAGCTTATACAAATTTCGCATGCTTTAATATTTTGAAGCAATTGTTTCATAGTGTAAAAGTACACCAAGGATGGTGTTCGCGAATCTTCAAAGATAAAAAGCCGTGAATTAAATTACCATTGCTCAACAAAAAGTTTATAATGGTATTACGTACGGTCTTACATTGACCTGTGTATGCCGGATTATATTGCATAAAAAAGCGGCTCCGGGAAGAGCCGCTTTTTGTAGCGTTTCGTAAATGTTTTTAATATTTACTTACTTTAAATCCTTCCGAAACTTCCTCGTTGCGTTCAACGGTTACTATATAGTTTCCACGGGGAAGCTGTGATAATGATCCCAGAGTAATTTCTGACGTCTGATCATCAATATCATAGTCCTGTTCAAAAAATACCCTGCCTTGTAAGCCTCTGATTTTAATGGATACGGTTCCGGCTTCACCACGGTTTAATCCTACAGTTAACGTATTGCTGAACGGGTTTGGCCATGCTGAAATCCTGTTTTTATTACGTGATGGAGTAAAGTCAACTTTTATATCCTTAAGCACCTCTCTTGTGCCATCCAGGTCAGTTTGCGAAAGCCGGTAAAAGTTAATGCCTGCAAACGGTGTTTCATCTACCGTTGAATAATACTGAACATTATTGCTGTTGCCTTTTGACGGAACGTTACGAAGTGTAGTAAAATTTACAGCATCATTCGACTTTTCAATAGTAAAAAAGTCATTGTTTTTTTCGGTACCGGTAATCCAGTTTAAAAGTGCCATATTGTTTTGGTGAACTTTACCTTCGAAGCTGATTAATGTAATTGGAAGCGCACTGGCGTTTATATTTAAAACCTGGCTAAAGAATGATCTTCGGCCACAGGCATCGGTAACCACGCAAGTTATAATCGTTTGTAATGGCGTCAAGGTGTGTGGTGAATTGTAAATCGTTGAATCGGCATTTGGATCGGAGAACATTCCTCCGGCCGAGCTGGTCCAGCTATAATTGAAGGGTGCGGTGCCACCTGTAACATCTACCGTAAAAGTATCGCTGGCATTTGCATTTATGATTCCTGCTACAGCCGGGGATATTGATGGAGCCTTTTGTTTTCCGGCAAGTAACAGAAAATTAAAGAAAGCGCGCTGACCGGCAATCATATCACCCGTTGAGCCCGAATTCATATCATGACCACCCATATACATTACATAGCCGTTCGTTGAATCGCCATATGCTGGTCCGTACACCATCTGAACACCTTCCTTAGGTGATGATGTTGTTCCTACCGTTATTAGCCTTTTGGTTGTTGCAAGCCAGCCGCCTGTTGTTTTAGGAATAAACCACCGTTCAGAACCTCCTGATGCAATACTTGATATACCCCCTAAAAACTGCATGACGGGATCCGACGGATGAAAGTATGCTACCGAACCGGGAACAGCTTTTGCATGTGATTCGGAATTGCTCTGGCACTTTCCCGCCTGATAGCATTGAAGCCCGTCGGTAGTTAAATAATTAAGCTGCCTGAATGGTGCAACTGTTTCCGCACATGATTCCATCATACTTACAGCATGGCATTGCATCCAGATAAAAGACTTTTGTGTGGTTACGAAATCATGGAGATAACCATGTGTGGGCCAGGTTGGATCTCCATGCGGGTTAACCCAGGTATCGTGACAAGAATTAATGGTTGATGGAGCACCTTTGTTGTAGGCTGTTGCCGGAATCCCGGCATTATTAAAATAATTGATGATGATGCTGTCATTCATCGAAAGGGAATCAATAATTACCAGCGGAAAACTGGTGATTTCCATATATACCGGTAAATTCATTCCCGAAACCGAATAGTTCCCTGAAACACCGGCAGTTTGCCAGGTATCAATAACAGTTGAAACCGTAGCATTAATAAATGGAGCAGGTATGATGAATGCACCTCCCCTGTAAGTAACCCCGTTGTGCGTAAAGTCATTTCCGTCTTTAGCTTTCGATGGTTCAATAACCCACTTTACAGGAACATTATACGTGTTCGTAAGCTCGTATATCATCCCATAGGGCTTCAGCGCGTTTGAAAATGTTTGTGGAACAACACCCATATTTACAATGAATGACCCGGCTGGAATAGTTTCGGTAGTGTATGCCTTAGCCTCTTTGACCGGAGCCGTATTGAAGAAGCCGAAGAAAGTTAAAAAAACTATGGTACCGGTAAGGCCGATAGTAAAGGCTACGAATACCAGTTTTGTTTTTAAGCCGAGATAAAGTCGTTGTTTTAATTTACCACTCATGACAATGTATTTTTGGTCTTCCTGTTACGAGGCAAAGAGGATAGGGTTACACCTAAAAAAAGCATCATAAATACTTGAACTACAATCAGATATAACTCATTTGTGGGAGCAAAAAATATTCCCGGCGACCACATCCACCCGGTATTACATGTAGTTGCCTTATAATCAACTACTTAAAGACCTTAAAAAATACTTAAGATTGTTGTGCCTGTTCAATTTTCAGAACAGAAGCCAAAGCTTTCAGGGCCCGGTCGTGGTTTTTAACATATGGGTTGGTAGTGTCCCATACATAACCTGCCAAAACGGAGCAAATTTGTTTTTGAATTTCCGGATTAGGTTTCCTGGCAAAGAATATATCCTGGAGGTGGCCGTCATACCATCCCATCACATACGAACGGAAAGTATTTACTCCCTGCATCATAAAGTCGGTATAATCTTTTTGCCAGTTTACTTCTTGTCCACGTAACTGCGCACATACAAGATGAGCGGCACGTTGTCCCGAAACAGTTGCCAGTGTTACACCGGATGAAAAAACAGGATCAAGAAATTCAGTTACATTTCCGGTTAACACAAATCCATCTCCGAAAAATTTTTGTGTCGACATCGACCATCCCGACAAGGATTGGGGTTGCAGAACAAATTCACCATTTAAAAAACGTTCCTTTAACTCGGGCTCAGATGCGATAAGGAATAAAAGTTGTTCCTTGTCAGAACCTGTAATTGTATTAAAAAAATCCTGGCTGCCAACAAATCCTACAGATGTAACGCCATTGGAAAAAGGGATCACCCATATCCAAACATCCCTGCGGTGCAGTACAATGGTAATTCTGTTTGGTTCGTGAAATGAGGTACGCTGAGGGTCCTTAAGGTGTGCAAATAATGTTTTCCTTGGCGGGAGATTCGAAGGTTTATCCAAATTAAAAAGTCGCGGTATTACCCGGCCATAACCGCTTGCGTCAACAATAAACCGGGCTTTTATCTGCTTTTTATCTCCGGATTCATGTTCAACAGTTGTTATCGAATATCCTTCATGAAATTCTATGGATTCAACGGCTGTACCAAAAGCAACATCTACGCCCATCCTGGCAACTTCATCGCTAAGCAATTTGTCGAATTCGGAACGTTGAACCTGCCAGGTCCAGGTCCATCCGGGAGTAAAACTTTGAGAAAAATTAAAGTCGCAAATTTTTCCATCCCGAACAAACTTGGCTCCGAATTTTTCCTGAAAGCCTTTCTTCCTGAGCGCCGGCAAAAATCCCGCCTCTTCCAGCGGTTCCATACATTTTGGTAACAGGCTTTCGCCGATGACAAATCTCGGGAATTGCATTTTTTCCACGATTCGTGTTTTGAATCCTGCCTGGTGAATTATTGATGCGGCAACAGTTCCCGACGGACCGGCACCTATTACAAGCACATCGGTAATTTCCAGGGGTAAATTCGACATAAAATATGGGTTATTTATAAACTCAATGCTGCAGTGAGCAGGTGAATTACCCGATTATTTGTTTTTTAAAATGGTCATACCATCGTCATAAACAAATTCAGCGGCACCAACCTTAACAGGAACTTTGGATGATTCCATGAATGTATCATTCCATACAATATTCATTACCGTAAACTGCATATCGGCAATTTTCCCGGGAATGTTAAATATGGCTGTAAACTTTATATCATCACCGGGCATAAGCACACTGCCTTTATCTTTTTTATTGTTATTGGCAAACTCCTGTCCGTCGCGCAGTTTCACCGAAAGTTTTGAAGGATCGATAAACATTACTTTATCTCCTTTATATTTACATTCGAACTGCGCAGCTGTTTCTTTGGTTGTTTGTTTCGACTTTTCAAGGGTGCATTCGCAATCGCCTGCCGTAAATGCATTTTTGGATGCAGGTAACTGGAAGTCGGGGGCACTAATTGTTTTTCCTTTGGTACTTACCCTGTAAAACCCGTTTAATTCAAGCTTCAGCGACTCCACGTGAAACCGGTTATCGCCCGAAACTTTTAAGGTTTTTGAATCGGTACCTTTGGGGTCAATAGTGAGGTTTATTTTAGATAATAAACTCCCTTTCGGACTGTATTCACCGTGTGCATATATGAATTTTGTTTCGCCTCCCATGAAATACAAATAATCGGAAGTGTGATTGGTGATTTGCAAATTAACATGGGTAAATTCCATTTGTGAATGAGCGTCCTTAAACGAAATGGTCACTTCATCGGTTTTAACCGGATTGACCATATAGTGGTTTTCATGTTTCGGGTCCGAGGGTTTGCGTTGAGCTGTTGCTGAAAATACACTAAACATGAAAAGGGATGCTGCGATGATGAGTTTCATAATATTCTGTTATTTAGGTTTATTGAATCAGATCGTGTAAAATTAATATTTTGATAGATGTTATAATTGACAAGCCATGAATTATTTTATTATAAACTGCGTTCGTCCAGCAACCGGCTTATTTTCCTTTTGCCTTCCGAAACCTGCAGCTTTTGAACCTGCTCTGCGGGCACAAACCGGATATGTGGAATGATCCTTAATTTCGATTGAAGGTGTTTGCGGATTTTTTCATCAGCACCTTTTTCATCTCCTTTAAGGTGTATCAATAATTCCAGGTCGTCGGTTTCCATATCATTCCGGTAAACCCTGACTACGTAATCGCCAATCAACTCCATGTTATTCAGAGCATTAAATAATGTTTGAGGATACAGGGTAGTGCCTTTATATTTGATAAGCTGGTTCTTGCGGCCTAAAACAGGACTGATTCGCGGGGTATAACGTCCACACCCGCATCTGTCGTTCGAATAGGTACAGATGTCGCCGGTTTTATAACGAAGCAAAGGCATTCCCTCAACGCCAAGCGTGGTTATGGTAAGTTCGCCCGGTTGGCCCGGAGGGAGTTGCTCGTTTTGTTCATTCAGTATTTCAAAGATGAGAAGGCCTGGCTGCAAATGGCCCCCGCAACCGTTTTGGCATTCGGTAAAGGCTGTTTGTTGCTCGGTGGAAGCATAGGTAGAATATAATTCCACATTCCAGTTGTTTATTATCCGGTTCCCGATAGGGTTCAGTGAAAAATCATCATGACGGATGTTTTCACCAATACACAATATCTTTTTTACCGATGTTTTATTCAGATCTACCTGGTTTTCAAAAGCACTTGCAATGAGGCTGGCAATAAAAGAGGGAACGGCAATCAAAATAGTAGGCTCAAGCCGCTGAATGGTATCCAGCTGCATGCCAAAATTACCCGGACCACCCCGTATAATACCTGCTCCGAGCTTTCGTGCTCCCAAATAATAGGCAATTCCAGCCATAAATTGCCTGTCGAGCGACAACATCATTTGTATGGTATCATCTTTTTGAGCGCCCATGGTTTCGAACGACAAAAATTCATTCAATGCAAGCCTTTGCAAATCATTTTCGGTGAGCGCAATCGTTACAGGTGTACCCATGGTACCCGAAGTGCTGCAATACTCAACAACTTCGGGGTTGGGAACACACAAAAATGACATGTTGTTGTTTTGTAAATCACTTTTTGTGGTTACCGGAATTTTTTCAAGGTCTTTTACACTTAATATTTCCTGCCATTTAATCGCATGACTGGCAAAGTGATTTTTATAAAAAGGGGATTTCGCGTGCAGATATTTCAATAATTCTTTCAGCGACTGATCCTGGTAAGACCCGACATCGTTTAAGCTGGTGAATTGCGTTTTAATCATTGCCTGGATTGATTTGCTGACAATTTGTGGTTGGACATTTTTATGGCATTCATTGATTAAGTAAAAATATTCATGTCCATTTATCTATAATTAAATTTTTACCGGATGCATTTTGTCAGCTGTTTTTGTATGTATTCCCTTTCAGGGTTACTTGCAATTTCTTTCGAAAGTGCCTGCCGGTAATAAACAGCGGCCCTTTGGAATTCGTTTTTATCAAAGCAGATATCACCTGCTATAACATACGCATGATAATACCCTGGATTTAAGGTTACAATTAATTCAGGATCTACAGGTACACCATCCAAATGTAATTGTTTCAGTTTTCGGAACTCAAGATAATCATTAAAAGCACTTGTATGAATGAATGTATCAGGTGGTATAGTTATACTTGAATCAGATATTTCAAGGAAAGGTTCCGGTTTTTTCATAGAAAAAACAGAATCGAGATGATATGCCGAATATGAACCAAGTTGCCAGGGATCGTTTGACACCCATACGATTTTTTTATGATTGTCGAAAATAACCGAATGGTGACATATCAGTTGATTAACGGCTTTCTCATTACCGTAACCAATAAAAGTATTATTCAGGCCGAATTGGTTTCGAAGTATTCCCGCAACAGCAACCGGCGAAGGGTTCGAAACATTTTCGAGCAGTTGTTCCATCCTCCGGTAACGGTAAAGAGTAGCACTTGATTCCATATGTTCCCTGTTTACGGGTAACGGATGCAACTCATCACTTTCAAAATGATTGGTACAAATAATTTTTCCCTTGCCGGGATTGTATACGGCTGTGGTATCGGGTGTTTTTTCAATGGATACAGCCCTGTTGTCGATGGAAGAAGCCACCAGGAAAGTTTCTGAAACAAAAGTTTTTCTTTTCGATGCGATTGCAACAGCCTCTTCTATGTTCCCCGCATATTGCAATATTTCTCTGGCAACAATCGATACGGGGGTTGCTGACCTGGCAGTAAGCTCCGATTTAGCCGCGTTGAGTGTTACCGAAAGCCCCTCCTTATTCATACCCGAAACAACCCCTGTCATGCCTCCCCAGGTTACCATCATAAATGGAATTCCCTTATCGGGATTTACAAACATGACTATCTTGTTTTTTGCAAAGCGGTCGCCAACATAAAAGTCAAAATTACGGCCGGTTATCATATTTGAACTGCCTGCTGAATCATTCCAAACCGAAAAGGATGTACATCCAACCAATGCAAGGTTTTGTAACGCATGACCTATATCGTGGGCGGCATGATAATTCAGCATCCGCTGATAGGCCGTGCCGATGTAATCAAATTCATGCGACGCTGAACGCGATACCCCATAAATTTCAATCTTAAATTCATCATCTACATATTTATCGAGATCCCTGTTAAACCAGGCAATAAAATATTTTAAAAAATGGCGGTAAAACTCAGAAGGAACCATCCTGGCTATCTGGCCTGCAAAAGCCTGTTCCTGTTCATGAACCAGATGTTGGGCAAGTTTTCCATGCATTACACCACGCTCAAATGCATTTCCCATAAGGTACATTTCCCATAACCCGGAATTGCTTTTTCGTAACCAGTTTGAACCTGAAACCAGGGAACCATCGACTCGCCGCTCTACCGCACTTTTCAAAACCGATTGGTCGGTAACATCGGGCGGGTGGTCAATAGCCGTAAAGGCCAGATAAGCAAACAACATCAGCATAACCAGGATTATGGCTGAAAAAGCATAAACTATATACCGTACCCAATTATTCGGTTTGCGCATTTTCAATCTTAGCAATTAATTCTTTCATGCCCATCAGTATACTGCAGGTTACGATGGAACTTATGGTAACGCCGAGCACCCCGTGCAGATTTATATTTTGCCCGGTTAGAAGCAAATTGTCAATTTTGGTTCTGGGTGAAATGAAGGTTCTCAGCGGATCTTTATAATCTTTCACAACACCATAAATGGAGCCGTCGTCGGTGCCCATATAATCGCGGAAGGTAAGTGGGGTGGAGGCATAATAATTTAATATGGCCGATTTTAAACCGGGAAATTTTTCATCAACACAGTCAATTATTTTTTCCGATTTGACTTTTTTAAACAGTTCATAATCTGCTCCGCGGCCGCCTGGTTTGCCAACCGTATTAAAAGTATTCTTCCATTTTGCAACTTCCTCCATTTTCATATATGCCATAATAGTAAGGCCTTCGGCATACTTGCTTCCTGCCGGCAATCCTGAATAAAACATGGCGTACGATACGGGCCAGGTTTCATCGTTGTAATCAAATGTATCCCAAACGTCTTCATTTCTGTAACAATAATAATTATTGTTTTCATATTTCCAGGAATTAGGCTTTAATGTAACATTGAGAATAAAAATGCTTATTGAATTTTCCAGATTTTTTATCCTGTGACGGTAAGCCGGTCTTATTGTATCACATTCAATAATATCGAGGGTCCGGCCCGGATGGATGTTTGAAATAAAGTAATCACCTTTGTATTGTTCACCGGTTGCTGTTTCGGCCATGGTAACCAATCCGTTTTCAGTCCGCAATTTCACCACCTCTTTTCGGTTTAGAATAACACCACCCCTTCCGGTGATCTTACGGCATAATAGCTTTGCAATCTGACTGCCACCATTTACAAGGCGCCAGGAACTTTCAATATAACTGTTCAATACCAGAGCATGAACATATATGGGCGTTTTATCGGCTATACCGGCATACAATGGGTTGTTACCGGCCAGTACATTTTGCAACCGCCTATTGTCAGTAAGTGATTCTATAAATGCTTTGGTGTCGATTTCAAGAAATTCCGATTTCTCCAGAAAATCACCCATTCTTAGGTTATACAAGGGAAACCGGCTGCATATTTTCTTAATAGTATCACAGTATTTATTAATTGCCGCCTCTTCGTCCGGGAATTCGGCAATGAGCGAAGCGGCGAATTGATCGTATCCCTGTGAATAGTTATAAGTTTTGCCATCGGAGTAAAACATGATTTTGTCAAACGCTTCCACACTCATCTGTTCCATTTTCAGTTGGTCGACGATTCCCAGGAAGCGGAATATTTTATACAGGTTTTGTCCTTTTCCCAACCCGCCAATATAATGCACACCCGAATCGAAAATGTGCTTGTCGCGGGCATAAGTTTGTAAATTACCCCCTACCTGCCGGTTCATTTCCAGTACGGTTATTTTATAACCTTCCTCTGCGAGAATGGCACCACATACCAATCCCCCGATGCCACTGCCTATTATTACGATGCTTTTATCCGGGTTCACTTAGGATGTTTTCTTTAGTACAAAAGTAATATTTGAAGTTAGTTGTGTGTTGTCGATTGTTTCCATTGTTAATCCATAGTTTTTCACTGTGTCTTGAATCAGTGAGAGCGATATGAAATTGAGTTTCCCTCCCGACGTTTTATTGAAGCCCAGGAGGGTGGTTGAAAAGAGTTCGGTTAAACGGGTACCCCTGTGGCGCTTTTTATATTCCATAATTCCATCTCTCACAATTAATAAACCGCCTGGCCGTAATTTTTCAACACACTTATCGAGCAGTTGTTTTTGTCCCAAATCATCCAGGTAATGCAATACATCATTGATTATAAACACATCTGAATCTTTTGGTTCGTATTGTGTAAGATCGGCATGAACAAACTGCAGCCTTGTACTTTTCAGATATCCGTTGCCTGCTATCCCGATTTTATCCTCATCGTAATCGATAGCTGTAATGTTACGGCCGGATGAAGTGAACGACAGCATATATGCTAAAAACCCATACCCGCATCCCATATCAGTGACGGAAGCCTCACGGGGAATAATTTTATCAAACATTTCATAATTATTCTCCAGTTTCAGCTTTATTTTCAGGTACCATTCCAGCACGGGTCCTTTGAATATAAAATTATGATTCAATTGATTTCTGAAATAGCGGGTGGTTTCAATTTCGTGGCGTAAAACAGCATGTTCATTCCTGAACCATTGACCAATACTTTTAGCCTGGTCGCGAAGCGGGGTACTAAATACCGGATCGGTTGATTTAATACGTGGCAGAAATTTAATGGTAAGCCGTCCGTTTTTCAGAAAAAAGAACCCCTTTGTCATAGTATAATGGGCGCCATGAATCAATATGGGTAAAATATCCAGTTTCAGGTGATTGGCCAGGTAAAATGCCCCTTTGTGAAAGCGGCCAATTTTACCATCCACCGAGCGGGTTCCCTCAGGGAAAACAACAATGGAATATCCATCATTTACCTTATCCGACAGCTTTGAAATAGTATTTTCGGCACCTTCCGACACCGGATAATACTCAGCCAACCGCACCGCTAAACCAAAAACCGGAGAATTCCAAACCCAGCTGTTGGTAAGCAGAATTAGTTTCGGATGCAGCATTACCATTAAGAGAATATCAAGAAAAGAAGAGTGATTGGCAATAATTATAGCGGGCCTGGCAAAGTTTTCGTTGGTTTCATTGATTATGGTTTTCTTCACATTCGCCATTATATAAATCATAGAGCCGGCAAATTTGCTTAATATAAAATGATAGATATATTTTTTGCCTGCCGATTTACCTGGGATCATGCGAAACATGATAAATCCGATGGCGCTTATCAAAACCGATCCGGTTACAAAATAGGTAAAGGCAAATACCGATTTAATGGTATCAAAAAAGGTATAGGGCTGGTGGCCAGCCGAAGTTGGATTTGTAATAAGTATTCGAAACAACAGGGGTTGAACAACCTGGGAAATAAACCAAACACTGAATATTCCAATAATACTAACCAGAGCAATGGATCTTAATGCCGGGTGCTGTGCGAAAATCAAAACACCCATTCCTGCAATAGTAGTGATTGCCGATAATGCTATCGACACCGATGTGGATGATGAAGTATTGGCCTTTCTGGCATAACGTTGCCGCAGTCCGTCGGTAGTGAATATGCAATAATCGTCGCCCAGCGCAAAAATAAGTGTTGACAGTACAATGTTTATGATATTGAAATTTATTCCGGCCAATGCCATAATTCCCAATATCCATATCCATGACAATACCATTGGGATGAATGATATAAGTGCAAGTTCAATTCGCCCGTAAACAAGCAACAGGGCGGCAAAAACAAGGAGCGACGTCCAGATGGTGATGAAATTAAAATCTTCCTGAACCAGAGCGGCTAATTTATCGGTGACATATTTCCGGTCGAAGACTATAAAATTTTCTTCAGAGCCTAATTTACCCGTGACCTCCTGGCTGTATTCGTCGGTGGTTTTTATAAATCCTATTATTGAGTACCTGCCCCCCGATTGTTCAATAAAGGAACTTAAGAATGAATTTTGAATGCTGGCGCGCTCCCGGTTACTTAAGATATTGTATTGCTTATCAGTTATCTTTTTGAACGGATCAAAGGCACTTGTACTGAATCCTAATTGAGAACCGGTTCGGGTCATCATATTATAAGCAGAATCCCTTTTTGAATTTTCCCAATAACGGTTCCACAGGCTGATTCTTTTTTGTTGTTCATCAACCGATGGAAAAATACCTGAGACCGCGGTGTTGGAAAGAACTTTTCCTTCTTTGACGAACATGGCTACAGCATCTTTTCGTGACTCTTCGGCCTGCAATGCTTCATCTAATGTATTCCCCCCCGAAATTGTAAAAACAGATTTCTGATAATAGGATGAGAACCGGTTTATAAATTTCTCGGAAGCTTTCAGGTTCTCCGACATGAAATTCACCCGGTTCATATCCGACTCAAATCCGATTCCTTTCGCAAAATATAACAGGATAGGAGTTGCAACAGCAAAGGTTATTGCCAGCTTTTTGTTTCCACGCATCCAATCTGAAACACGGCTCCAGGCTGAATCATCGGGATCAAATCGCGGAGAGTGCGATCCTGAACTTGAATTTAAGAAGTGTGGCAGGAAGACAAGGGTGGCAAAAGCGGCGCCGGTAAGGCTTAAAGCAGCATATAATCCAAGGTCCTGCAATACGGGGGCGTTCACAAATTGCAGACATAGAAAGCCGCCAATAGTAGTGGCACTCCCTGCTGTCATCGGGAGTGCCAGGTCCTTTAAAGTTCTCCGCTTATCCGGATGAAAGTGGTAGTGTGTTAAAAAGTGCAATGAGTAATTGACTGCAATTCCAAGGATAAGCGAACCCGCGCCGAGAGCTATTACCGAGATGCTTCCCTGGATAAGATAGATTACCGAAAGTGCGAATAACCCTCCTGTGGCTACGGGGATCATTATAAGCAAAGGTGTGGCGGCACTTCTGAAGAAAAGCAGGAATATTACTAACAGGCAGATAACAGTAATGGATATTGTAAGAAAAGTATCCTTTCGGATTTGTTCGGAATTTCCGGCCGCTACTGCAGGAGCTCCGAAATAATGAATGTCATATCCGGGATGCGATTTTTTTACTTGGTCAATAACGGCATTCAGGCGTTTAAAAAAGCTGATGTTCTCTTTAGTTTTGCCGGATCCGAAAGCCGGGTCAATAAAAATGAATTGGTGATGTAATGATGGGTGCAGATAATAATCGTCGAATAAAGTAACCGGTTCATCACCACGCAGCTTTTCAAATTTTTTAAGCACCATGAAATTAAAACCCAGAGGATCCTTTGCGATCAATTGCTTTAAAGCAATACCCGAAGGAGATACCAAAGTCCGGTAATTGCTTTCGAGCTTTTGCCGGATACCTTCGTGTGTCAGCAATGTGTCCAGGTGATGGTAATCGGATGAGTCAAGAAATACCGGAAGGTTATTTGAAATGATTTGTATCAGAAATTCAAACTGTTCCGGTTCCGATTTATAATTTATCTGGCTTATAAATTCATGAGAGGTTGTTTGGATGCTGTCAATAAGATAATTTGTAAACGCAATAAGATTTTCAGGTTCAGGAACGGAGAGGGTATCTTTATCTGAAACTACCATCATGATGCGGTCCGAAAAG
>CAZPKJ010000046.1:0-17220 GCA_964587075.1 uncultured Flavobacteriaceae bacterium
AAAGAAAATGGATCATGTACCTCTCCTCCGGCATAATCAGCTTTCTGTTTCCAGCTGAAGTTTTGCGCTGAAAGCTGATTTACGTACAGGGCAGCTGTCAAATAAAAGAGGCTTGAAAGTAAAATGTGTATACTTTTTTTTGATGACATTATTCAGGCGTTTTGAACTTGATGTTATGTTATATTTTAGTTTGGTTATGCCGGTTTCTTCCGGTTGACACAATCCGACCGGCCATTCAAAATTAATAATCTTACCATTACATGTTATCAGTTTAACACAGTAAATTTAACTGTTTGTACCGTATGGCCGGTGGAAAGTCTTAATAAATAAGTTCCGTTGGCAAGCATACCGGTTTCGATGCGGTGCCTGTTTACCCCGTTAACAGATTCGAACTGGTTTAACAATACGCGTTTCCCATCCAGGCTATAAACTTCACACGAAACCAGTGCACCGTCAGAAAGGTGATAACTAATATCGAGAAAATCATTGGATGGATTGGGCCAGCATTGTAAGCCGAAATTATCATATGAAAGGTTTTGTACGGAGGTAACTGAATCAAGAGAGTATTCCCAGAATTCGCTTGAATAATGCGTAGATGCAGTGATCGTATCAGTACCCATTCCCAAGTATCCTTTATTATTTATACTAAAATAAATTCCATTATACAATTTTGTTCCAGGAAAATTTGGCAATTGCTGCCAGTTACCATTAGATGGGTCATATTGCCACACATCATTTAAAATATTGAAAGGTTGACTTGTACCTAAATAATCACAACCCATAGCAATAATTCCCTTGTTGTTTATAGTAAACGAGTATGAAGCGCATCTTGCACCACCAGGAAAATTTGAAATGGGACTCCATGTATTAGTAAATGGATTATATTGATAAAAATCGTTGAATAAGTTACCTGGACATAACCCAAGACCAACATATGCAAAATTACTGATGACAAATGCCGAAGCGGTTTGCCTGGCTGCACCCGGAAAGAGTGCAATCTGGCTCCAGCTGTTTAAAGCAGGGTCAAATTTCCAAAAATCTTTTTTACAAGGAGAATAACCCAGGCCGAGGTAACCAAAATTGTCGATACTGAATGCAGTAGAGGTATACCTGCCTGTTCCGCCAAAGGAAGGAATAGCAGACCAAAGATTATTTACGGGGTCGTACCGGAAGAAATCGGTTTTGGGCCCGGGATCCCAGCCGGTTCCGGCATAACCGAAATTACCTATTGCAAACCCACGGGCACCATAACGTGCTGTTCCGGGAAAGTTGGCTTTCTGGGTCCAGGTGTTGGTTACTGGATCATATTCCCAAAAATCATTTCTGATTGTAGTTGGTTGCAACGAAATACCGGTACCCACATAGGCTTTTGATCCGATTACAAATGCAAAAGGATCATGTACTTCACCACCGCCATAATCGGCCTTTTGTTTCCAGCTATAATTTTGTGCATACAACTGATTTAAAAGTGTTGTGCCAATCAAAATGATAATAGCTCCAATTGAAATATAGTTTTTTAGTTTCATAACAATTATTGTTAACTAATATGAAAATCCTTAACCTTAGCTCTTTCTATACAAATGGCCAGCCCAATATCTTTATAAGCTGAAATTTCTGTTAAATTACCCGTCTGATTGACTTCAAAACACTGATAATTGTGATTATCCAAAAAGCCATAAATATCACTGAGAGAGTGATTGAATTTTTTCAAATTTTGCTCTACCATCTCAATAAAAAGAATTGGTTTAAATTCGTTTAGCGTTTTTTCCATTCCTTTCAGAACATTTAGCTCATTCCCCTCAACATCAATCTTTACAAGTTGCATTTCCCTTATTTCTTTTTGATCTACAAAATCATCTATTGAAACTACATCGATCATCACTTCTTTTCCAGAAAATGAAGCAGGCATTGCTAAACTAGTCATACCTGAATTGTCATCATCGGCTAAATAAAGCCTGAATCTGCCAGCACTATCTGAAACACCCAAATTAAAACAATTATCTGTGCTAAATCCATTCAATATTAGATTTTCATTGAACATTTCAAAAGTTGCTGGTGCAGGTTCAAATGAATATACAATTGCATTTTTATTGTTTTGTATTGCCAGAAGGGTATAGTATCCAAAATTTGTTCCTATATCAAAAATAACTTTACAATGTTTAGACAAGCGAATCCAAAATTCAGTTTCATGTTTCTCAAATTCATATGTACCGAAAAAAAACACAAGCTGTTGTACCCAATCGTTTAAGTTTAAGTTAGCTTTAATTCCGTTATTGAAAGAATCAATTATACGAACATTCTTATATAACCCCAACTTTCCAAAAAAAAGCAGAATTGGCGTTTTACCTTTCCTTATGGGAAACCTCCGGAAATACCACTGTAAAATCCGACAAATTATGATTTTAACCTTCGACAAATAATACAATCAAGAAAAAATTTAAACTTTAGTATCTCAGAAATTTTCCAGTAGATACTATTATACCTGAATTATAAATATTAAGCAAATAAGTTCCGGCAGACAGTTCAGAAATATCAATTCGTGACTTATTATTAAACACACCCGATATTATCTCAGATCCTTTAAGACTGAAGATTGCAAAAGTTAAATTAGATAATTCTGATGAATTTGACTCAACAAAAACATAATCCCGTGCGGGACATGGATAAATACCGGCTTTTGAAATTTCAGCATCCGGCTCGTTCAATCCAACGGGATTAACTAATTCCCACAGTTGCGGGGTTACCACATTAGTGTTAAGCATTCCGGAAGCAAGATAGCCTCTGGACCCAATTGAAAAACCAACGGCAGCCCAACGAGGCGTTGAAGGTAATGATGGCAATGGGGTCCAGGCATTGGTTGCAGAATGATAAATGTAAAAATCGGTGAATTGTCCCGAGAAACTATTTCCCGAACCAACAACGGCCCCATCATCCAGTTTGAAAGTAACCGGGTAATCTCTGGCATCACCGGGGAAATTTGTTTTTTGGGTCCATGAATCAGTATTCGGATTGTACATCCATAAGTCTTTTAAGAATGTTGAGCTGGCAAAATGAACACCACACACGGTATATCCCATCCCATCCAGCTCAAAACCCCTGGTTCCGTATCGGGTTGTACCGGGCATGAAACTTTTGGCATTCCAAGCATCCAGGTCAGGGTCATATTGCCAAAGTTGCGCTGAATATGGACCATTAGCAGAACCCATGTTTCCATTCACAACATAGCCCATTCCGTCAATAGAAAAACTGCCGCTTCCATACCTGCCGGCATCGGGTAAGCTCGCCATAGTGCTCCATGAATTTGTTACCGGATCATACCGGTTTAAATCATTCTTAAACTGACCCGAAGAAAGGCCTAATCCGACATAAGCATAATTGCCAATTACAAAACTTGCTGCACTGAAACGTGGTGAAGGTAAACTTGCTTTCTGACTCCAGCTGTTGGTTACCTGATCCCATTCCCACAAATCACTTAAAGTTTGATTGGACTGGTTGTAACCGGAACAAACATAACCTTTGTTCCCAACGGAAAAACCGGTGGCCGCATAGCGCCCAAAACTCATTGAGGCTTTCTGGTTCCAGCTATATTGCCCAAATACCTGTGAGGTTATCAACATTGGAATAATGAGTAAAATCTTTTTCATACGGGTTAAGTTAAAATTGTGAATAGTTAAAAAGGACGATCAGCAGTACGAATGTAATACAAGAAATAATTTGAATTACAGGACAGACAAAATAAATCTTAAAGAATTGGATATTAGCGATTTAAAAAGCTTATTTTACGACACCACGAGGTAAGTTACTTAAGGTCATTCTTAAAAATTTCATAAAACAAGGGGGCTAACTTTTTTGGATATTTGCTATTGATAGATCGATGGACTTTGTCAGGGTCGTAAGTCCGGAATGTATCAGCCATTTTTAAGATAGCATTCTCCAACTCGATTTCGTTTCCAACATTTATTAAGATTCCGTTTGAGTCATCAACATATTCTTCGGGTCCTTTACACCTGGTTGCAATTACGGGTACTCCCCACAACAAGGCTTCTGCAGTAGATATTGAGAACGTTTCGAAATAGCTGTTTAAAATATAACAAACCGATATACGATATAATGCTTCAAGTTCATCCGGAGGAATAAAACCTTTAAAAACTATTCGACCGTCCGGAATATTCCTTTGATTTGCTAATTGTTTCATGGCCTCAAAATCATTTCCATCACCTACAAGTACAAGCCGGATATCACTTCTTACATTAACGGCGTCAGCAAAAGCATTTATCAGACCTGAAATGTTCTTTTCATCATCATTAAAGTTTCCAATGAATAAAAATGTTTTCATCTCATCCATTGATTCAGTCAATTCCCTAGGTGCCTTGATTTCGGAAAGTTTGTTTGGAATCACAACCAGTTTCTCTTTCAAATTAAAAATTTCGTCAATCCGTTTTTTAAGAGCTATGGAAATAACTGATACGTATTTAGCTTTTTTAAAAAGCAATCTGAGTATTACACGTGTAATTATTCCTGTTCTAAAATACCTGCCATCCTCTTCAAAATAACCAGACCAATGCTCATTTATTACCAGTAATTTATTTGAAAACAAAATAAATGGTGAAAGAATGACTGCAATGTTATAAGGTACATGAATATTTACTATATCGAACTCAGTATATTTGAATCGAGCTTTGAATCTCAAAAATTCCATGTATATACTGACCACAGTAAAAATTTTCAGTAATAATGATTTACCGGATGGAATACTGATCTGTACTTCGGTTAACGATTCATTTATATGATGTTCAGTACGGATTGATTTCGTTACTCGTGGATTATCTGTTAAATCAAAATTCAAAATAACAACATCACAGACTTCAGCAATCTCTTCGGCATGTCGTTTTACAAAAACCCCAAAACCTGGTTTATCAGGAGTTGGAAACCAGCTTGGAATTAATAACAAACGTGGTTTAGCCATTTTTTAGATGTGCATTTAACATGCAGGCAAAGGTATTACTAACCACTAATTATTATCTGTTCAAGGTAGTATTGATGGAATTTAATACGACCTTTAGTTAAAATAACTGAAATGAAAACACTATTAGTATGCCTGATTTTTTTATTTCTTTCCCTGCAAAATGCTGAATGTCAGGGTACCTGGTCGTATGTAGGATTGTATGGGGGTGGAAATTGCGATATGACATTCAGCTTTTCCATTGGCAATAAAGGATACGTTGGTGGTGGGCGAACTGCTACCAATGCATTCAAAAGTGACTTCTGGGAATTTGACCCGGCCACCGGAATATGGATTCAAAAGGCCAGTTATCCCGGGGGTAACAAAGCCGCACAGGCTGCCTTTGAAATCAATGGCAAGGCTTATGTGGGATTGGGTTATACACTCACATATCACAACGATTTTTATGAATACAACCCGGCCACCAACACCTGGATACAAAGGGCCACATTCGGTGGTCCTGCCCGGTATTCGGCTACCTGGTTTGCCGTTGGCACTTCAGGGTATGTAACGACCGGATGGAACGGCGGTTCATTATCTGATTGCTGGCAATACACGCCTTCCACAAACTCATGGACACAAAGGGCCTCGTTTCCTGCAGGTCCCCGACAAGCCGCAACCGGTTTTGCAATTGGTAACGCAGGCTATCTTGCCACCGGATTCCTGAATTCAGGCACAACAAGCTACAATGACCTCTGGCAATACAATCCGGGAAGCAACACCTGGATTGCTAAAGCTTCATTTCCCGGCTCACCCCGCAGAGGATGTGCCAGCTTTGTGATAAATGGTATCGCGTATGTTGGATTGGGCAGTGACAATGTTAACTATCTGACCGATTTCTATAAATATGACCCTGTCAGTGACCTATGGTCGCCTGTTGCAAACTTCGGTGGCGTTGAACGTTATGTATCTTTTAATTTTACCGTGAACGGAAAAGGATATGTAGGAACCGGTTCAAACGGCAGTGTCCAAAGTCCCACGTTTTTAAACGATGTATGGGTGTATGATCCGTTATCAACAGAGGTTCCTGAATCCGGAAGCCCAGGGCATCATGTATGGTTTAACCAGCAGGAACATTGCATACAACTTGAAAACGGGGCAGGTACAACAATAAGCAGCGCTGCACTTTACGATTTAAGTGGCAGACAGGTTTATAAAGTAACTAATTTGAAATCTAATAAAATTATATTGCCCCCTACCTGGAATTCGTCGATATATATTTATTCCGTACAACTGAAAAATAATAAAATCATACGCGGGAAAATTCTGATAAAACTTAGTTAAAAAATCATCCCTGGATGAAGGACAAACCTAAACTCCTTTCATCCATTCGCCCAGGGTGGCGAGGCGCCAAACGAGGGTGGCCTGGCTGTTGTCGCCATTTTTATAGGCGGTAAAAATTTCAGCTGCCCTGGCTTTATCGACAAAGTCGGGTAAATGATTCTGCGAATCGAGCAGGTACTTTAGCGGACCCCGCAGCCATTTGTTTTCGCCGGGAGTAACAAATCCTTTCTTATCCTTCCTGGCGTAAATGGCATGCGGCAGGATCGGTTTCATCGATTCACGGAGGATATACTTTGTATCGACCCTGTTTATTTTGTCATCATCGCGCAAGCTGAAACCAAACTCCACCAACCGGTGGTCTAAAAACGGCACACGCGATTCCACCGAAAAGGCCATGCTGTTGCGGTCTTCATAGTGCAGCAGCGATGGCAGACTCGTATTCACGGTGAGGTGGTATAAAAACTGGTCGAGGCGGGTGCCGCGAACCTGTTTGAGGTTAAACGGGACCTTTTCAACAGTTGTACGCAGCATGAAAGGAAAATACTTTTTGTATTCGAGACTATACAACTGGTGCTCGGACCGCACAGCTGCAAGCACCGACTTGGCAAGGTGCGACATCATTTTACCCGTTGGGTTACCAAGTCTTTTGTTAATGGCTCCGGTAACCCGCAACGCGTCACCAAACCGCCTGTTCTTCATCATCCCTCCTATATACCGGTAAAACGAATGCATGTATCCAGCCAGGTATTCATCGGCACCCTGTCCGTCGAGCACCACTTTTATCCCCTGCTCCCCTATCATTTTCATTAAAAAATATTGCGAAACAAATGAACTTCCCGTTACCGGTACATCGGCGTGATATAATGCTTTGGCGAACGACTCCTCAATTTCTGCATCCGTCGGCGAATAAAAATGTGGTTCCACCGCACTGTATTTAGAGGTCACCTCATGGATAAACGGCCGTTCATCCACATCGCCCCTGCCCTCGTAATAGATACTGAATGTTTTGTACTTCATGCCCGGATTGAGCTCCTGTACCATGCTAACAATGGATGAACTGTCGAGCCCGCCGCTCAAACAACTGGCCACAGGCACATCACTGCGTAAATGAAGTTTAATGCTGTCGGCAAAGAGGTCGTAAAAATGATCACACTTTTGTTCAAATGTCAGCTCCGAATACTTACCCGGATCAACATCCCAATAGCGGTAAACGGCAAACCTGATATCGCTGAACAGTAAATTGTTTCCCGCCGGCACCGACCTGATACATGTAAAATAGGTCTCATCCCAGTAGCTGAGCCATCCCATCTGCAATCCTCTCGATACCTGGGCCTCGTTGATGTTGTTGGTGAATAACGGCGAGTGCTTAAGTGTTTTTATCTCGCTGGCGAAATAAAAGCGGTTATTATCGAAAATATAATACAACGGTTTGATGCCAAACCGGTCGCGTGAAGCAAAAATCTCTTTGGTTAAGTCGTCCCAAATAACAAACGCCCACATACCTACAAACTTCTGGATGCAGTTATAACCCCATTCCGAATATGCATGAAGTATTACTTCGGAGTCGGAACCGGTTGTAAAAACATGGCCTTTGGCAATAAGTTCATTGCGGACTTCCAGGTAATTGTATATTTCACCATTGAACACCAGACTGTAGTTCCGGTAATGCATCGGCTGGTTGGCCGCATCACTCAAATCGATAATGCTAAGGCGGTTGTGGCCAAGGAACACATGGTTGTTGGTCCAGGTACCGGTAGCATCGGGCCCGCGATGATGCTGGGTTGTAAGCATCCGCTGCAGTGTAGCCATGTTATCATGGTTGCCACGCGTTCGGTCAACTATTCCGGCTATGCCACACACGGGGAGATGGGATTAGGAATGAGGAAAGGGGAATGAGTCATTGGGTCATTAAATGGATTGGGTCATTGGATAAGGATTTGTCATAAAGTGTGATTACGATCCGCCAGGAGCGTAATCGCTGCTTCATGGGTTATTTAAAATTTAAAATTCATCATTTAACATTAAACTTCCTCAATCTTTAATTATTAATTATTAATTATTAATTATTAATCGCCCTTGCCAATGTGTTCAACAATTTGTTCCATCGTATATTCGGCTGCTTTGCCATCGCCGAAGAGTGGTTCGAAAGTAAGTTTTGTTTCCATCTTACGAAAGTACCAGAACGAACTTTCAATGCGTGTGCGGTTGGCATCGGCAAGCTGTGCGCATCCACTGTTTACCAGTTCAACCCAGGGTGTTTCATTTTGCAGAATGATGCAGGGCTTTTCGAAGTAGTATGCCTCCTTTTGAACACCTCCTGAATCGGTGAGTATGATTTCGGCACTGCTTTCGAGTGCAATCATATCGAGATACGATGCGGGAGAGATAATTACAATATTCTTATTTTGTTCAACGCGCTGTTGTAACGGCCTATTAAGCGCAAGCATTTTTACGGTGCGCGGATGCAGCGGAACCACAAACATGGCCTTTGCAGAGCGGGTAAGATAATCGAGGCTTTCAAAGATGGTGGTCAGACGCTCCGGGTTGTCGGTGTTGTTGTTCCGGTGAACGGTCACCAGCGAGTAACCTCCCGGTTCAACTCCGGTTTGTTGCAGTATAGCCGACTGACGAAGCGCTACTTCGCGAAAAAATAAACTGTTGTCATACATAATGTCGCCGCACAGAATTACTTTGGGGTTGTCGACGTGGTACGGTCCGGGGTTATCTTTACGGAAGCCTTCAAAGTACAGGTTATCGGCACCGGTTTTAGTTGGGGTAAACAAGAGTGTCGACACATGGTCGCACATGATGCGGTTTATTTCTTCGGGAACCTGTTTGGTAAACGAACGCATGCCCGCTTCAATATGAATGATGGGGATAGTTAGTTTTGACGCCGCTACTGCTCCCGCAAGGGTACTGTTGGTGTCGCCGTATAAAATGAGCGCATCGGGTTGTTCTTTCAGTAACACCTCTTCAATGGCGATGATCATGCGCGCGGTTTGAACGCCGTGGCTCCCCGACCCAACACCCAGGTTATAATCTTCGCGCGGCAGGTGCAATTCATCGAAAAACACCTGCGACATTTCCTTATCGTAGTGCTGGCCTGTATGCACAATAACCTCCGTTACCTTATCAGCATAATGGTTGCGGATGGCACGACTGATGGCCGCTGCTTTTATAAACTGCGGCCTGGCTCCTATAATGGTTACCAGCTTAAGCATAACGCGATGGTTGCAAAATACAAATCATTATTTAATTTTTCAGCGATACTGCCGCATTCATCACTTCCGCAAGAACGCCGGTAAGCGATTTCCTTGAATATTTTTGAATGTTGGCTGAGGGCAATACGGTATCTCCGCGCAAAAAGGCACCAAAGCTATCGGCTATGGCTCTCCTGATCGCTGTTACATCGCCAAAACCGCACGTGATACCCGAATGGGTTTCTTCCAATATCGAGGCCGCATCGCCGTCAACCGGACCAACACATAATACAGGACGTCGCGAAGCCATATATTCAAACAGCTTTCCTGTTAGTATCCCCCTGGCATTAGGCGTGTCGTTGAGCAGTAATAACAGCAGCGAAGCTTTTTGATGTTCGGCTGTTACCAACGCGTGGGGCAGGTAATCAACATATGTAACAAATTCCGCCAACCCATATTTTTCAATCGATTCCTTTACCGATACATCGGTTTTTCCGGTAAGTCGTATTTCAAGATGCGCTTCAAAAGTTTTATCGGCGGCAACCAGTTCAGCCAGTGCCTTCCATAACGCCGCGGGGTTGCGCGATTTTACGAGTGTGCCGATATGTGAAAGTACAAACGACTGCGGCCGGCCTGCGGGCGGAGGCAGGATGTCGTCCTCATCATAGCCATTTGTTATGACATCAATATTCCGGTTATAGCGTGATTCAAATTCGTGTTTCATACCCCCGCTAACCACAACCACCTTAGTTGCCTCTGTTACCACAGCACGTTCCATTTCATGGTGTTTTTTATCGGCCGCTTTGGTAAGCATCAGATCTTTGTAATAATCGATGTTGGTCCAGGGGTCCCTGAAGTCGGCAATCCATGGCAGCTGCAACGCTTTTGAAACATCTTTTGCAATGAGGTGCATGCTGTGTGGCGGGCCGGTTGAAACAATCAAGTCGACCGGGTTTTCTGTCAGGTACCGGGTCAGGTACTTCACCGAGGGTTTAATCCAGAAGCAACGCGCATCGGGGATAAAAACATTTCCACGTATCCACACCGATATTTTTTCCATCAGTCCTGGCCGTTTTTTCTCCGTAAGGAAACCGGTATTGATTTTTTCATTCCTTCCCGCGCCCACAAAGCGTTTATACACACCGTAAGGTTCCCTGATGGGTGTTTTGAGTACCGTGGTACCGGGCGGTATATCTTTCGACAGCGATTCATCAATCACCGGCATTTCGCCGTTGGACGGCGTATAAATAACGGGGGTCCATCCAAACGAAGGAAGGTACTTGGTAAACTTGAGCCATCGTTGTACGCCGGCTCCCCCACCCGGAGGCCAGTAATAGGTGATGATAAGAACCTTTGGTGATTCCACGCTTAACTATTGTTTGTACCGGCGGGTTTTTTGAACTCCCTGAACGCGGCAAATAAAAATAAACCAATAAGCAGGAAGGATCCGGCGAGCGAAATTTTTTCGCCGGTTTCATAAACACGGGGTTCAAACTTAAACTCTATAGTATGTTTGCCTGCGGGTACACGCATGGCGCGTAACACATAGTTTACCCTCAAGTGCGGAGCCGGCTTACCATCTGTGTAGGCGTTCCATCCCTTGTCGTAATAAATTTCGGAGAATACCGCAAGCTGCTCAGTAGCTGCCTGTGTTTCATACGTAAGGTGATTGGCTTTGTATTGAGTTAGTTTTATAGTTGCCAGCGAATCGAACACCGGACTGAACCCTTGCAGTTCCTTTTCGAACCGTTTGTCAATAACGGCGGTGTCGCGCGGACTGAATCCGGTAAGTGCGTTCATTTCGGCATCAGCGTCAGCAACCATTTTATACCCTCGAACAAACCATGCGGCTCCCAGTGCACCCGGGTTTTGCTGTGCTATGGGCGGGCCGCTTTCGCGGGACGGTAAAATGATATACCTGGTATTTAGCATATCCAATACGGCCATGTTGTTTTTACTGATCTGGTTTTCGATAAGTTCCTGGTACCGCTTCAGCTTGGCACCATGGTAACCTCCTATACTGTTATGAAAATAGGATGTTGACGCATCGTTGAATGTACTCACCGCAGTATTCATGACACGGTAGCCGGGTGTAGTATCCTGCATGATGGTAAGATCGGCCTGCGATGGTGTAAAAACCTGTTTGTTTTTGGATGACTTAACAAAATGTGAATCGTTCAGGTAGCGTTTGTTCACGGCCCACATATCAACCAGCACAAGGGAGGCAATACCCAGGGCGGCATAGTGCATCTGAATTTTGTTTCTCATATAAAACCACAACAGGGCGGCAGTGGCTCCAATAAAAAAGAGCGAACGCCAGGCGTCCATACGCAACGTGTTGGCCCGGTCGTCGCGGATTGCCGCCACCAGCCAGTCGTATTGTTTAAAGCTTTCATCCACTTCGCTGGTGAAGTCGAAAAACAAGCCGGGCATGAGTCCGAACAACAAACATACACCACCGGTAATGTACAGCGCCCAGCTGAGAGCCTTTTTTCGCATAGCCATATCGGTAGCGCTGTCGAAAAACTTTTGCAGCGCCATCATGCCCAGCAGGGTAACGCTGAGGCTGCAAATAGTAAGTGTCATGGAGACGGTACGGAACTTATTATAACCCGGCAGGTAATGGAAAAAGAGCTCGTTGATGGCGAAGAAATTTTTTCCCCACGACAAAACAATAAACAACGCGGTAATAACCACGAGCCAAATTTTATATTCGGTTTTCACCAGCATGACACCCATCACAAATAGGAAAATAAAAATGGCGCCCAGGTAAACGGGACCCGCGGTGAACGACTGGTCGCCCCAGTAAAGTGGTACCTGTTTGATGAACTGGTTTGCCTGCGCCCCTGCCCCGTTGTCGACCAGGGCCTTGTAGGTGGCCGAATTTTTATCCAGTTCACCCGAAGATGCCCCTCCCATAAAATCGGGGATCAGTAACGTCAGCGTTTCATCCACCCCATAGCTCCACGCGAAAGCGTAATCCACATCAAGCCCCTTCGACTCGCTCTTGGCCGTAAGTTCCGACGGACCACGGGTAGTGTCTTTTCCATACTCGTAGGTGGCCCACAAGCTGGTAATATTGGGCAGTACCGAAAGCATTACCGCGGTTATTAAAACAGCCGCGGATTTTGCAAAATGTGCAAGTTCACTTCTGCGGATGGCTTTAATCAACTCAACCAGTCCAAGCAGTGCCAGCGCCAGTGCCAGGTAATAAGTTATCTGGAGGTGGTTGGCATAAATCTGCAGTGCCAGTGCCATGGCAGTAACGGCACCGCCGAAAAAATAACGCCGGTTAAAGACCATAATAACCCCGGCAACAACAAATGGAACGAGCGCTATGGCATGCATTTTTGAATTATGCCCGGCCATAATAATAATAAAGTTATACGATGAAAAGGCATAACCAATGGCTCCCGCGACAGCCAGCCTGAAATCTATCTTAAGTGTGAGCAAAAGAATATAAAATCCAACCAGTGAAAGAAAAATATAGCTGTAAGGCATAGGCATACCCAGCAGCAGGATGTCGTTCACATACTTTACCAGGTTTGCCGGGTAGAGAACCGAAATCTGGTATGCAGGCATTCCGCCGAACATGGAGCGTGTCCAAAGCGGCTCCGAATTATACGCTTCCCTGAAGTCGGCAATTTCCTTTGCCATTCCTTCCCACTGCTGAATATCATGCTGGCGGATCTCTTTCCCTTCGAGAACAGGATAAAAATATACCGCACAAAGAGTAATAAAGAAGAGAATTACATACAGATGAGGAAGAATTTTTTTCAGATTCATAAAAGAAGTTTTCAGAAAGAGAGGGATGAAATATAAATGTTAAATGTTAAATGTTAAATGTTAAATTTGGATAGTTCATTTATAATTTATAATTCATAATTATTTTTTCACCTCCTCATACGGTGTATATTCGCCGGGCTGGCTGCCTGAGTTTCTTTCCGGAATATTTTCTATAGTCACTTTGCCTTCGGGTTCAGCGGCATCGCGGTAATTTTGCCGGCTCCGCATCTGCTCCTCCATTTTCCGGTTCATATTGTTGAATGTTGAAACCACAAACATCCTACCCAGGATCCTGAAAAGGAAAAAAATGATAAGTATTATTAAAAGGAATTTTAACATGGGAAAGGAAGAATATTGGTGAAGTAAAAAGAAATGATGAATTTTAAATGTTAAATGTTAAATTTAGATAGTTCATTTTTAATTTTTAATTCTTAATTCTTAATTCTTAATTATCTATCTCCCTCTATCTGCTCAGGTACATTGATTTCTCTTTATATAAGTTCCTGAAATAGGGATCTTCAATAGAATCAATAAACCGTATAGCCTCACCGGTAGATTTCATCTCCGGGCCAAGCTCCTTATTTACATTGGGGAATTTATCGAAAGAGAATACCGGCTCCTTGATGGCATAGCCAAACTTAACCGGTTCAATTTTGAAATCTTTCAGCTTATGCGTTCCCAGCATAACCTTGGTTGCAATGTTGATATAAGGGACCTGGTGTGCTTTTGCGATAAAAGGTACCGTACGGCTGGCACGCGGGTTGGCTTCAATCACATACACTTTATTGTTCTTGATAGCATACTGGATATTCAACAGTCCCCGGATATTCAGCGCCAGCGCGATTCGCTTCGCATACTCACGCATATCGTCGAGCACCTGGTCGGGCAGGTTGAAGGGAGGCAACACGGCATAGGAATCGCCTGAATGAATACCGGCGGGCTCAATGTGCTCCATGAGTCCGATAAACTGAATATCGGTTCCATCGCATATCACATCCGCTTCGGCTTCTTCGGCACGGTCGAGGAAATGATCGATAAGCACACGGTTACCGGGAAGGTTCTTGAGCAGTTTGATAACCGCTGTTTCGAGTTCCTCATCATTAATCACGATACTCATACCTTGTCCGCCCAGTACATACGAGGGCCGTACCAGTACCGGATAACCAACCTTGTTGGCAACAACCAGCGCCTCTTCGGCCGACTCGGCGACACCATACAACGGGTATGGGATATCCTGTTCCTTGAGCATATCCGAAAAGCGTCCGCGGTCCTCGGCAAGGTCCATATTTTCAAATGAGGTACCAATTATATGAATGCCCTTTTCATGCAGTTTTTCGGAAAGCTTGAGCGCGGTTTGACCGCCCAGCTGCACAATAACACCATCGGGTTTTTCGAACTCAATCAGCTCATAAATATGTTCCCAGAATACCGGTTCAAAATAAAGCTTGTCGGCAATATCGAAATCGGTCGACACAGTTTCGGGGTTGCAGTTCACCATGATGGCTTCGAAGCCAGCTTCCTTCGCGGCAAGCACGCCGTGAACACAGGCATAATCAAATTCAATGCCCTGTCCGATGCGGTTTGGTCCCGAGCCAAGAACAATAATTTTTTTCTTATCGCTGCGCACCGATTCATTTTCGGAAACAATTTCACCCCCCTCCTTTTTAAACCCGGCCTCAAAAGTGGAATAAAAATAAGGGGTTTTTGAAGGAAACTCGGCCGCGCAGGTATCAACGGTTTTATAAACCCTGTGTATACCAAGTTGCTTTCGCCGGTTGTAAACTTCATCCTCACTAACGTTACCGAATATATGAGCAATTTGGGCGTCGGCATATCCTTTTTGCTTGGCTTCGAGGAACAGGTCGGGCGGCAGGTTGTTGAGCTGATACCGTTTTATCTCCGATTCAATCTGCACCAGCTGTTGTATCTCATTCAGGAACCATTTGTCGATTTTTGTAAGATTAAACACCGACTGAATAGGCACTCCCAGCCGCAATGCTTCCTTCACATGAAACAGCCGGTCCCACGAAGGATTTTCAATACCCTGAACAATATCATCCACGCGGGTCCACCCTTTACCATCGGCGCCAAGCCCGAGCCTGTTTATTTCGAGACTCTGACAGGCTTTCTGGAGTGCTTCGGCAAAACTGCGGCCAATACCCATGGCCTCACCAACCGATTTCATCTGAAGGCCCAGCAATTTATCGGCTCCCGGGAACTTATCAAAGTTCCAGCGCGGAACCTTTACTATTACATAGTCGAGTGTTGGTTCAAAAAACGCTGAAGTGGAACCGGTCACCTGATTTTTCAGTTCATCCAGGTTATAACCAATGGCCATTTTAGCAGCAATTTTAGCAATGGGGTAACCTGTAGCTTTCGATGCCAGTGCCGAGGAGCGCGATACACGGGGATTAATTTCTACGGCAATAATACTCTCATCTTCGGGGTTAACGGCAAACTGAACGTTACAGCCGCCGGCGAATTCTCCAATAGCACGCATCATCTTAATGGCGAGGTTGCGCATATGCTGGTAGACCTTATCGCTTAGTGTCATAGCCGGTGCAATGGTTATAGAATCGCCGGTGTGTACACCCATCGGGTCAAAATTTTCGATGGAGCAGATGATAATTACATTGTCCTTGTTGTCGCGCAGAAGTTCGAGTTCATATTCTTTCCATCCGAAAACGGCTTTTTCAACCAGCACCTCGTGGATGGGCGATGCCTGTAATCCACGCATCAGCTTATCTTCAAATTCATCTTTCTTAAAAACAAAACTTGCGCCGGTGCCACCAAGGGTATATGAGGGTCGAATTACGAGCGGAAATCCAAGTTCCTGTGCTATTTCTTTTCCTTCGAGGAACGAATTGGCAATGCGCGACGGAGCAACACCTACTCCGATATCGACCATAAGTTTGCGAAATGCTTCGCGGTTCTCGGTAGTTTCGATAGCGGCAATGTTTACACCAATAATTTTAACGCCATACTTTTTCCATATCCCCATCTCGTCGGCTTCCTTAGCCAGGTTGAGCGCGGTTTGTCCGCCCATGGTAGGCAGCACCGCGTCAATTTTCCGTTCTTCGAGAATTTTCACAATCGAATCGGTGTTGAGTGGAAGCAGGTAGATGTGGTCGGCCGTTACCTTATCGGTCATAATAGTAGCCGGATTTGAATTGATGAGTGAAACTTCAATTCCCTCTTCCTTGAGTGAACGGGCCGCCTGGGAGCCGCTGTAATCAAATTCGCAGGCCTGACCAATGATAATGGGTCCGCTGCCGATAATTAACACCGACTTGATGGCTGGATTTTTTGGCATAGAGTATTCTGGTTATCAGGTTTTTGTGATACCGGTCGGAGCTTAATGCATCTCCGGCCGGAAGTGGCTGTAAAAGTATCAATTTTAGATGAAAACCTCTTCCGGATTTCGTCAAAATTAGCCTTACGGCGATGGGCGGATTACCTTTGCTGAAACAAACCCGTTTTGAGCTATTCATTTATCGACACTACCCAACTGCATTGGCGCTGGAAGGAATTTGGAACCGGCACCGGAATCATGCTTGCTTTTCATGGATTCAACCGCGGGCCCGATGATTTTCAGCCATTCGCAGCGGCAATGGGTAACCGGTATAAAATACTCGCCTTTGAGTTATTTTTTCATGGTAAAAGTTTTGTGAAAGGTGACGGCGATGCTGTTTATTTCGAAAGGCACCATCTCGCGGAAGCGATAGACCTGGTATTGGAACGGTACAGCGTAAACAGTTTCGCCGTGATGGCCTATAGTTTTGGGGGTAGAATTGCGCTTAACCTGGTTGAGATTATGCCTGAAAGGATAGAAAAACTTTACCTGATGGCTCCCGACGCACTGCGGTTCAACCCCGGTTACCGCTTTGCGGTACAGACGGTGGCGGGCCGGTACATGATGAAAAAGTACCACGAAAATCCGGCCGTAGT
>CAZPKJ010000047.1:0-16928 GCA_964587075.1 uncultured Flavobacteriaceae bacterium
AAATGGTCCCCTATCTGTTTGCGGATACGCTGGTCGAAATCGGAAAGCTCCCCGGCTGAATAGGTGTTGCCGAGTGAAAGCATGGGATACCTGTGAACGAATTGCTCAAACTCTTTGGTTATATCACCTCCAACCCGTTGTGTAGGAGATTCGGTTGTACGCAGTTCGGGATACTTTTTTTCGAGCGCAATGAGTTCATCCAGGAGCTTATCAAATTCGCGGTCACTGATTTGGGGCTCCGCTTTTACATAGTACAAAAAATTGTGATGATCGATGATCCGGCTGAGTTCTTTTACCCGGATTTTGGCCTCTGCTAAATTCATAGTTTTAATACTCCATAAAATTATAAAAAGAATGATTTCATATTTTTGTAACTAACATTTAATCCACGAAACTATTAATCTTTATGCAAACCGATACCTTACATTCATTACGTTATCCTGTAGGTGAATTCGTATTCCCCGACCAGGTAACCAGCCAACAAATTACGGATTATCTGGTCACCATTGACCAGTTACCTGCTTTGCTTGCATCGTCGGTGAGCGGACTGAACGACCAGCAGCTCGATACACCCTACCGTGATGGCGGATGGACGCTCAGACAGGTGGTACATCACATTGCCGACAGCCATATGAATGCCTATTGCCGGTTTAAATTGGCATTTACAGAAGATAACCCTACCATTAAGCCTTATGAGGAGGGGCGATGGGCCGAAACTCCTGATTCAAAACACGGTGATGTTGCAATTTCGCTGAACCTGATAAGAAATCTTCATGCCAGGTGGCATTCATTTCTGATGTCGCTCACCCCCGATTCATGGTCACGCACTTTTTATCATCCTGAATCAAAACGGAAAGTTCGCCTCGACGAATGTCTGGCCCTTTATGCATGGCACAGCAAACATCATCTGGCACATATTACGGTCTTAACAAAAAAAATGGGCTGGAACTGACTCATCATGGTTCCATCCCGGCTATTTTAGCGCGGGCCCTTTCGAGTGCTGAAAGAGAATCGGAAATGGATTTTGTGTCACTGTTTTGCTGATAGTACGATACTATCTCTTCAGCGCGGATGCTATCATTTTTTACACCTTCTTTAACACTATAAACTGTACCAATGGTGATACGGTAGGTAATAATTTCTTTAAAGATATACTGCATTTTTTCGCGAAGCATTTCAATTTCGCTGTTGATGGTTGAAATAAGTTTGGTCCTGTTAAAAAAGGCCGCCAATCCGGCAATAAGCATTAAGGCAGTAATGATACTTCCGTAAAGAATATATTTCCCCCGTAATTCACTTATGGTGGCTTGTTTTGAGCGTAGTTCAGCAATTTGATTATCCAGTGCACGGAGCTTATCCCGGTCCGTTAAAGCCATTTGACTGTGGGAAGCCTTAATAGAGTCAACCAGGTATTTCGTGTAGGCCCCTTGATAATTATTAAGGTTCCTCAAATAATCCTTTTGTACATCGATGGCATTTTTATAGTGATTGTAAGATTTAAATGCGTTTACAAGTAAAACGTGTGCTTTGAGCAACACCCGGTACTCTTCTATAGTATGATCTTTTTGGGCCGCGATTCTGTCGAGGTTATAACGAACCGTGTATAGTTGCTCGGGTTTGGATGCATCCGAAATTTTTTCAATCAGTTCATTAAGGTTGTTGATTTCATCCGACGTTGAAGCCCGAACCGCACCGGCCAGGGCCAAACCCATGAAAACCGACAATAATAAATGATATAATACTTTATTCATTACATGATGGTTTGAACAGGGAACCGGATTATAAAATCGGTACTGTTTGATAAATCGGTTTCCAGGTATAACTCTCCTTTATGCCGTTGTGTAATTATCTGATAGCTCTCTGAAAGGCCCAGGCCGGGATTAATGCTGTTTTCGTTAGTCGTATAAAAAGGTTTAAATAATTTTTCGTTATCTCCCGAAAGAAACCCGGTTCCATTATCCTTGATCCTGATCTGGATAAATCTTGGCAATTTTCTGGTTGATACTGTAACCGTTGCCTCATAACCTTTTGGTGAATTGCCCCTTTTTTTCCAAACCGCACCAAAGGCATTCTCGAAAAGGTTAAATAAAACAAAACGAATCCCTTCGGGATATACTTCAACCTGGGGTAAAATACTTTCAAGATCCTTCACCAGTTTACAGTGGAACTCAGGAATCCGGGCTTTTACAGCAAAGTAAGCCTGGTCGCTCACCTGTCGTATCAACTCGTTGAGGTTGGTTTTAATTTTTTCATCACCGGGCGGCGATAATACCGATTCAATCATACCAAGATGATATGATGGCGATTCGATAAGTGCCCTTGCCTGCTTATGCACCGGATGAGTTTTGTCGGCGACAATAGTTGACAACAGCGGTGCTGCATTTTTTATTTCAACATCAATTTGTTCCATTTGCAGCATCACATCTCGCAGTTCGCCGTCGATAACCGTTTTATTTTCCAGCTCCAGTTGTAATCCTTCCAATACCTTGCTGGTGTGCATATGAGTTTTACGGGTAGCCGCCAGCTTCCTGATTCTGTTTAATATCAGTAACGTGATAATAATAGAAAGCACTGTAAAAAAAAGAATGGTATTGGTTGCCATGAGTGTATTCGCTTCATCAATACTTTCGTTGCCGGCAAGCAATCCGGCAACAGTCGTTTCTTTAAACGCAATATCCTCTTTAACCGATACTAATACGTTGCTCAAACTATCGGTGAGGTGTTGTTTAATGCTATCGGATTCTGATTTATGTGTCAGCACTGTCGACTTCCCTTCGCGGATAAGATCGTTCAGGATGTCGCTGTTACCGGTTTCAACCATTGCGGGTGTTGCAGCAGCCCTGGATTTGAGGGTTGCAGACTTTGCCGTATCATTGCCCGATTGGCTGAAACTGTTTAACGCAACCAACAAACTGCAGCAGAAAACCGGTGTAAAAAATATTTTAAATCGCAACAAAACAGAAGTTTTTTAATATTGGTGATTGGCAAATATACCCATTGCAGTCCATTGAAGGTGCCAATCTTTTCAACAGTTTCATGTTAGTTTTTTTGTGTTTTTGACCTTGGAAATAACCGAACCATAACCTCTGAAATGATTATAGCTTATCTGACAGGCTTCTTTGCGGAGATAAATCTTTCATTTCCGCTTATGTCAGTGATTACCACCGCATCTTCGAAGCCGTAGCTTTGCACCATTTCAAGGACTGAACCCGCAAATGCACTGTTTAATTCAAAATAAATGAATCCACCCTTCAGCAGACGGGTATTTGAAAATTCAAGTATTTTCCTGTAAAAAAGCTCAGGGTCATCATCGGGTACAAATAATGCCGAATGAGGTTCAAACTGTGTTACATGCTGTGCCATACGGGCAGCATCCTGTACAGGAATGTAAGGAGGATTGCTGATAACCAGGTTGAATTGATCATCGGTGCCTGCATCAGGATGCAAAATATCGTCCTTTAAAAACCTGATATCTGCTCCAAGCAACTGTGCATTTTCAGCGGCAACCTGCAGCGCTCCATCCGAAATATCGGTAGCCGTTATCTGCCATTGAGGCCTGGCAAGTTTTAAACTTACCGGTATACATCCCGAACCGGTTCCAATATCCACGACATGTATTTGCTTATTTTGGTGCTGTCCGAGAATATGTGTTACCAGCTCCTCTGTTTCGGGACGTGGAATAAGCACCCTTTTATCGACTTTAAATTTGCGGTTCAAAAACCACTCAAAGCCCGTAATATACTGTACCGGCATGCCGGTAATGAGTAGTTGAAGATCCGAAAGGGCCAGTTCTTCCGTAGCCATAGCGACAATCTGTGAAGTATCATGAAGTTGTTTATATCCCGTGATGCCAAGTTTGTCGGACAAATAAACACGCGAAACGGCCCGGGCCTCTTCACTGCCATATTGTTGGGTTAATTTAGTTGTAAAAAGTTCGAAGAGCTCAGGAATATTCATAGGGATGTAAAGGTAAAAATTAGGTACATTTGGCCACGTTCCCATGAAAATTGTCGACCACCGCATTTTTATGAACCGCTGTTTCAAACTGGCTGCGGGAGGGCTGGGTCATGTTGCCCCTAACCCGCTTGTTGGCGCCTTACTGATAAATGGAAACGGGGAAATCATTTCGGAGGGGTATCACCGGAAGTTCGGAGGACCGCATGCTGAGGTTCAGGCATTGCAAGGCGTAAGTCAAAATCAGATTGATGCGCAATGCACATTGTACGTAAACCTGGAGCCCTGTTCGCATCATGGCAAAACACCTCCCTGTACCGATTTGATAATTTCCAGAAAAATTAAAAATGTAGTAATTGCCAATTCCGACACAAACCCGCTAGTGAATGGCGAAGGTATTGCGAAATTGCAAAAGGCAGGCGTTCGTGTAACCACTGGCATTGAAGCAGCAAATGGCGCTCATTTGAACCGCCGGTTTTTTACATTCCATAATGAAAAACGACCTTATATCATTCTTAAATGGGCCAAAAACCAAAACGGATTTATTGCCCCGGTAAACGATAAACGATCTAAACCTTCAGTCAGCTGGATTTCCGGAGAGCCATCTAAAATATTGGTGCACCAGTGGCGTAGCGAAGAGCAGGCTATTTTAACCGGCAAAAATACTATAGAAAACGACGACCCGTTACTGACTACCAGGCTTGTAAATGGAAATAACCCGCTCCGACTTATCATTGATCCCGAATGTGAGCTGAACAACAGGTACAGGGTTTTTAATAATGATGCCGGTACTGTTATTTTCAATTATCACAAAAACACAAAACAGGATCATTTAAGTTACGTTAAAATCAATAAAGGTGCCGGTTTCATGGAAGAAATGCTACGATGGCTATATCATCAAAATATTCAATCGCTGATTGTAGAAGGCGGTAGTATTACGCTCGGTGAATTCATTAAGGCAGACTTATGGGATGAGGCCCGGGTTTTTACAGGAATCGTAAATTTCGAAAAAGGAATACCCGCGCCAAAGTTTGAATGTACTCCTGCCTTTGCGGGAAATGTTGACAACGACAGGCTGGAAGTTTTTTTTAAACAGACTGACTGAATCACATGATCACATACCTCCTGTTGAGTATTGTAAGCGCTACACTGCTTTTAATCATTCTTAAGAAGTTTGTATTCTGGCAGGTTAATACATTACATGGTATTATTGTGAATTACTGGGTTGCCGCTTCATTTTCATTTGCCATGGCACCTCAGTCGGTACCGGAAGTCATTACTGCACTGGATGGAATCTGGCCTGTCTCGCTTACCATAGGATTCATGTTTATCACTGTTTTTCTTATCATCGCGAAAACCACACAGGTTGCCGGTATCGCGGTTGCGTCGGTTGCTTCCAAAATGTCGATGGTAATTCCCATTGTAGCAGGCATATTATTATATCATGAAAGTACGGGGCTGTTGAAAAGCATCGGAATATTATTGGCTGTTCCGGCGGTAATAATCACCAGCCGGCCATCGGTTCCTGCCGGTGCCAGGGTTAAATTCAACATTCGAGATATTGGTTTACCGGTATTGTTGTTTCTGGGTGCCGGTTTGGTTGATACAGCCATCAAATTTGCCCAACATCATTACATGAACGACCAAAACAGGCAAATTGTGATAATGTCGGTGTTCGGATTTGCAGGTTTGTTTGGATTGCTGCGACTTTTGTTTGATCTGTTAGTAGTAAGAAAGCCATTTATGCTAAAAAGCATTGCCGCCGGTATTCTTTTGGGTGTTACCAATTACTATTCATTATACTTTTTACTTCGCTGTCTTGAACAACCGGGTAGTGAAAGCAGTACTGTTTTTGCTTTTGTCAATACCGGTGTTGTACTGGCTTCTTTCCTTACGGGATTGTGGTTGTTTGGCGAAAAGGCCAATAAAAATAAAATTGCCGGAATCGCCATGGCAATATTGTCAATTGTAATTCTGGCTTATCACTAACTTCTTACGATGTTGTTTGATGATACCATAAAAACCATAGCACATCCCTGTACCGGCGAATGGAAAGAAAAAGGAAGTGCGTTTCATGCATTTGCCAGCCCGGCTACAACGGAAAAGGAAGCTAAAGAAATTATTAACTTTCTCCGGAAAGATCATCCCAAAGCAAACCATCATTGCTTCGCCTACCGCATTGGACCTGGTGACCAGCTGTACCGGTATTCCGACGACCGCGAACCATCGGGAACAGCAGGCAAACCCATTTTTGGAGCCATTAAGTCGTCCGGATTAACCAACATTTTACTGGTAGTGGTTAGATATTTCGGCGGCACTTTGCTTGGTGTACCAGGACTGATCCGGTGTTACCGGAATGCTGCACTGAATGCCATCAGCAATTGTACAGTTATAACAATTCCCATTACCGAAAATTACCTGTTAACTTATGATTATGATATGCTAAAGGAAGTGCAATCCTATATCCGGTCGACAGAAGCTGAAATAACCGGTCAACGAATGGAAGACCTTTGCTATATGCAGGTTTCAATCCGTAAATCGGCGGCTGACGATTTTATCAGGGAAATTCGTGCATTTCATCCCAAAGGAAAAATAATTAATATTGAAACATTATGAGTGATTTTAATTTCGGGTTACTGAAAAAGCTATGCTCCATTCATGCGCCGTCGGGCAATGAAACAGCCATGCATAATTTTCTGCTGGAATATATCCAAAATGAAAAAGGAACCTGGGATGTTATACCTGAGGTATTAAGCGGTGGTGAATTTCAAAATTGCATCGTGCTTGTATTCGGTGAACCTCGCACGGCTGTTTATACCCATATTGATAACATTGGGTTTATGGCACGCTATGGAAACGAACTTGTCAAAGTGGGTAGTCCCAAGGCTGAGTCGGGGTACCGGATAAAAGGATTTATTGACGGTGTACCCCTTAAATGCATTATTGAAAAAAATGAGCATGAGGGCATGATTAAAGCGGTTACAGCTATTTCCATTGAACCTGGCACCGACTTCAGTTATGATTCTGACTTCCGCGAAAGCGATGATTATATTCAGTCGTGCTACCTCGATAACCGTATGGGGGTTTTTGTAACGCTTCAGTTGCTGAAGAGTTTGCGCAATGGTGTTGTTGCATTTACCTGTTGGGAAGAACATGGTGGTGGCAGCGCGTCGCACATTGCCGGCTATGTTTGGAAAAGATTCGGGATCCGGCAGGCGCTGATATGTGATATAACCTGGGTTACTGAGGGCGTTCATCATAATAAAGGCGTGGTTGTTTCGGTACGCGATTCCGGAATTCCACGAAGATCCTATGTAAACAGAATTCGTGAAATATTAAAGAAACACCAGGTTGATTTTCAACTGGAAGTGGAAACATCGGGAGGGAGTGACGGAAATGAAATTCAAAAATCTCCCTATCCGGTCGACTGGTGTTTTGTTGGAGCACCCGAGGATCTTGTTCACTCTCCGGATGAAAAAATTCACAAAAACGATGTAATGAGCATGTTCAAGGCTTACCGGATACTGATGCAGGAACTATAATTGATTTTTAAAGAAGGGCATTATTTTCTGCATAACAAATTCGGGTGCCATACATGGTTTCAGAGTATGCACATTCACAAAAACCAACGTGGTTGATGCGATATTCAGCAGCACTTTTTCATGGTTGCAGGTTTCATAATGAAACCTGATCCTGGCTCCCGGCACTTCCGAAACGGTGGTTTTAACCGTTAACCTATCGTCGTAAAAGGCAGGTTTCATGTATTTTATATCAAAATGAACCACCGGTAAGCTGATACCGCTGTCTTCAAGGTCCTTATAATTTATACCCAGTTGCCTTAACATTTCCACCCGTGCCACTTCAAAGTAAGTAGCATAATTTCCATAATATACAAAGCCCATCCGGTCGGTTTCGCCGTAACGGACTCTTATTTCAATTTCGGATTGCAGCATCGGACAGGTTCATTGCACGATAAAATAATTTTATAAAGTGGTGTAAAAATAGCAATAGATTCCTTATTATTGTACAACGCTGTTGCTGCCACCAATACCCCCATGAACAGATCACCTGTATTAACATTTTTCTGGATTCTGGTATTTCTGACTTCCTGTAAAAGTCAGTATGTTGCAATCCGATCGGAACTGATTTACTTTACCCCTGATACCGGTTTGCCTTCCGATACGGTAGCAGTAAAAATACTTCATCCTTACAGGACCGAAATGCAGACGAAGATGGGTGACACGCTTGCGTATTCAGTTTCATTGCTGGAGAAAGGTGTTCCTGAAAGTGATCTTGGAAATTTTGTAGCCGATTTGTGTTTATCAGCTGCAATGAACCAAACAGGAAATAAGTCGACCGGGCTTTATTTCTGTATTCTGAATAATGGTGGCTTGCGGAGTGTTCTCCCGGCCGGTCCGGTTTTATTACGGCACGCGTTCGAGCTGATGCCTTTTGATAATGAACTTGTAGTTGTTACCCTTTCGGGAGATGCGATGGATTCTCTTTTCAGTTATATCGCGTCAAAGGGTGGTGTTCCGGTTTCGGGAATTAAGCTCCGGATCGTAAATGGTCAGTCAACAGATATTTATATTCAGGGCGAACCTTTCGAAAGAAATAAAAATTATCATGTGGTAACCAGCGATTATCTGGCTTCAGGTGGTGATGCCATGACAATGTTTTCGGATCGTGTACATATTGAGAAAACCGGGATTCGTGTTCGCGACGCAATTATTGATCATCTGAAATGGTTAAACGGTAAAAATGAAATGGTAAAGGCAGGAAAAGATGGAAGAATATCCTATTAATCATCGCCGCACATTTATTAAAAAGTTTTGGACCGGGATCGCGCTTACCCAACTCGGTAGTATTCCGTTTGTATCATCAGCAAATAACGATGACGTAATCATCACGGTACTTCACACCAACGACGTACACAGTCATATTGACCCCTTCGACAGTACCCATCCCAAATATCCGGGCCAGGGCGGAGTGGCCATCCGATCGGCCATGATAAACAAAATTCGCAGCACTCAACCTAATGTACTTTTGTTCGATGCCGGTGATATTTTCCAGGGAACACCTTATTTCAATTTATACGGCGGTGAGCTGGAGTTTAAATTGATGTCGCATATGCAATACGATGCGGCTACACTGGGCAATCACGATTTTGATAATGGCATCGACGGCTTCGTGAAACAACTTCCTCATGCCCGGTTCCCATTTTTAAACTGCAATTATGATTTTTCATCAACATTGCTCAACCAAAAAATAGGAAGATTTAAAATTTTCAATAAGGATGGCGTGCGTATTGGTGTTACCGGGGTAGGAATCGATCTGAAGGGTTTGGTGAGTAAAAAACTGTACGGTAACGTAAAATATTCCAACCCGGTTGAGCGGTTGAATGAAACAGCAGCGTTTCTAAAATATAATAAGAAGTGTGACCTGGTAATTTGTTTGTCGCACCTCGGATTAAAGTACACATCCAACAAGGTATCCGATTTGGTACTGGCTAAAAACTCGGAGCATGTCGACATGATAATTGGTGGTCACACTCACACATTCCTTGAAGAAGCCGTGAGGGAAAAAAACAGGTTGGGAATTGAAGTGCTTGTTACTCAGGCCGGCTGGGCAGGACTAAGGTTGGGCCGGGCCGACTTTACGTTTGAACGACAGAATAAACGCAAAAATGCGGCCATATATTCCATGAAAGAAATGACAAAGTCAAGTGAAAAATAATTTTTTTTTTAGATTTTTTTAACCAAAATTTGCGTATAAATCAGAACAGGAGAGAGCATGTCAGATTTTGTTAGTATTTTTGTCAATAAATAAATTTGAGTAACCCGGTTTTAAATATGCAAAAAACACTCGAACAGGTTTGGGAAAACTGTCTTAATTTAATTAAAGATAATGTCAGCCCTCAGAATTTTAAAACATGGTTCGAACCGATCAAGGCAATCAAGCTTGATAACAAAGTACTTACTATCGAGGTGCCCAGTCAGTTCGTATATGAGTGGCTGGAAGAACATTACCTCGACTTACTCCGAAAAACCATTAAACATGAATTGGGTGCACAGGGCCGTCTGGAGTATTCAATTGTGATGGAAAATGCTTTTAATAATTCCAAGCCCTACACCGTAAAGTTTCCGGCTAAAAACAGCAGCAACCTGAAGAATCCTTCGGTAGCTATGCCACTTGATATCAGCACAACAATCCGTAATCCGTTCATAATACCCGGACTCAAAAAACTGGATGTTGATTCACAGCTTAACCCCTCCTACTCTTTCGAAAACTTCATCGAAGGCGATTGTAACCGGTTAGCACGGTCGGCAGGTTATGCCGTAGCTAATAAGCCCGGAGGCACTTCTTTTAACCCGCTCCTTATATATGGCGGTGTTGGATTGGGTAAAACCCATCTGGCTCATGCTATTGGCATTGAAATAAAAAATGCGTTTCCAAACAAGACAGTGCTTTACGTTCCTTCCGACCGCTTCATGCACCAGTTTGTTGACGCGGTTAAGAACAATAGTACAAACGACTTCATCCATTTTTATCAGATGATTGATGTACTGATTATTGACGACATTCAATTTCTGGCTGGCAAAGAAAAAACGCAGGATGTATTCTTCCACATCTTTAACCACTTACATCAAAACGGCAAACAAATCATATTAACATCCGATAAGGCTCCTGTCGACCTGCAGGGAATGGAACAGCGCTTACTGAGCAGATTTAAGTTGGGCTTGTCGGCCGATCTTCAGATTCCTGATCTGGAAACCCGTATTGCCATACTGAAGAAAAAAATGTATGTCGATGGTATTGAGTTACCTAATGAAATCACCGAATACCTTGCCATGAGTATCACCAGCAATGTTCGCGAACTTGAAGGAGCGCTCATCAGTATCATAGCACAATCATCGCTCAATAAAAAGCCGATAACTCTGGAACTGGCCAAGCAGATGGTCGATAAATTTGTGAAAAACACGGTTCACGAAATTTCTATCGATTACATTCAGAAAGTGGTATGCGATTATTTCGACCTGCCTCTTGAAGTGTTAAAATCAAAAACCAGGAAACGTGAAGTAGTTCAGGCCAGGCAGTTAGCGATGTATTTTTCTAAAAGCATGACCAAATCATCGTTGTCAAATATAGGAATACATTGCGGCGGTAAAGATCACGCTACCGTTTTGCATGCCTGCCGTACCGTGAACAACCTGATGGAAACCGATAAGAAATTTAAAACTTATGTGTCTGATATTCAAAAACGCATTCAGGTTCACGATAAGTAAAGGTTGAGTAATATTAAACAGGGTGAGTTGTAACAATCAACTCACCTTTTTTTTTAATCAATGAAAAAAGGTCATTATGAAAATACTGATGGTTTGCCTTGGTAATATTTGCCGCTCCCCGTTGGCCGAAGGTATTTTGCTGGATAAACTAAACCGCAGTGGAATTGAAGCTCAGGTTGATTCGGCTGGTGTTGGCAACTACCATGTTGGCGAACTGCCCGACCAGCGGGCAATATCAGTTGCCCGTAAAAACGCAATTGATATTACCGGGCAACGGGCACGCCAGATTACCCGGAACGATTTTTCAGACTTTGACCTGATCCTTACCATGGACGCTTCGGTTCACCGCTCGGTATTACAAATGATTAAAAATAATGAAGATGCCGGAAAAGTTCATCTCTTCTTAGAATATGCCAATATTCACCATACTAAAGATGTGCCCGATCCCTATTTTGGTGGTGACGATGGGTTTACCCAAGTTTTTAACCTGATCAGTTCGGCTTGCGATAACATCATAAACAGAATGAAGCATGTCGGATAATAATACCATGAAAAAAGGGAAGCTGTTTCTCATTCCGGTACCCATCGGCGAAAGCCACCCCGGCCTGGTAATACCGGAAGGTACTTTAGAGGTGACTCGGAAATTACGATATTTTATCGCTGAAAATGCCAAGTCGGCAAGGGCATTTATGAAAAAAGCGGGTATGCCTGTCCCATTCAGTGAAATTGAAGTGCTTGAAATTGATAAGCATGAACAACAACCCGACTTTAACCATTATTTCAATGAAATCCGTAAAGGAAACGATACCGGATTGCTGAGTGAAGCGGGTATGCCAGGAGTTGCGGATCCCGGAGCACAGTTTGTTCACAAGGCACACCATGAAAATATTAAAGTGATTCCGCTCTCGGGCCCGTCATCCATTTTTATGGCCCTGTCGGCATCGGGCCTTAACGGACAGGGTTTTGTATTTCACGGGTATCTTCCTAAAGAAAAAACAGAACGGATTAAGAAAATTCAGCTGCTTGAACGTGATGCGAAACAAAACCGCATGACCCAAATATTCATTGAAACGCCATACCGGAATCAACAGCTTTTAACAGATATCCTGGCAACCTGCAAAGGGGAAACACAATTGTGTATAGCTGCCGGAATTACACAGGAAAAAGAATTTATCAAAACCCGAATGGTGAAAGATTGGAGTAAAACACCTGTGAACATCGACAAACTACCGGCTGTATTTTTGTTGCTGTAATGAACAACTACTTTTCGGCCCAAATAAGCTCAACATCAAATACCAGTGTGGCCCGTGGTGGTATTACTCCGGGATAACCCTGCTCGCCATATGCCAGTTGATATGGTATAATTAAAGTGGCTCTTGAACCTTCCTGCAGCAGTGCAATTCCTTCGTCCCATCCCCTGATAACCTCTCCCCTGCCGATGTTGAATTCAAGAGGCTCTGATTTTTTCCTGGAAGAATCAAAAACAGTTCCATCAACCAGCGTACCCGTATAATGAACTTTCACTTTTTTTCCGGGTACCGGAACCGCACCATTCCCCTTTTGTGTAATGATATAAATTAATCCCGATGGAAGAAATACGGTATCGGCCATTGAAACACTTGCAACATCGGCACCAGCCAGGTTTGATTCAGGTTCCTCCATTACCTCAGATGTTGACTGATTATTGTCGGGCTGTGAATCACTTCCACCACATGCCACAAATAAAATGCTGACTGCAAAAAACAGGAGATTTTTAAAGTTCATTCTTGTTATCGTTTAATGAATCTGTGAAACGAAATAAAATTATTAAATCCAGAATTATGGCTTTTTACGAATGTCAACTATTTCAACCTCGAACACCAGGGAGGAATAAGGTTTGAGCAGTCCGACTTCATCACCGCCATAAGCGAGATCTGATGGTATTACCATGGTTGCCACCGAACCCTTGTTCAATAAGGGCATACATTCCTCCCAACCTTCTATCACGTTGTTTTGTCCCAGAACAAAGGAGAGGGGATTACTCTTATCCTGCATTTTATCAAAAACGGTTCCGTCAATCAGCCGGCCTGTATAAACAACAAAAACCGAGTCGCCCTTCGCGGGATAAGGACCCGTACCTGGTTTGGTTATCGATAAATAAGCGCCGTTTGGTGTGGGAGAAACATCGAGATTGTTTGCAGTGAGATACGCTTCCAGGAGTAAAAACTCTTCCTGGCGCATGCGCCGGTCAATGGCCTGCTTCATGGAATCGGCATACGCTTTAGAGATAATCTTATTTATTTTTACCTGGAACTTTATTTCATCTTCCGGCTTCAGGTATGATGGAACCGTAGTAAAAAAAGTTTTTTCAAAAAGCGAATCGGCTCTTACTTTAAACAACGCGCTGTCGCCGGCACTCATCATGGCAAATCCCTCTTCGACTCCTCCTGTAAAAGTAGGTGCAACCAGAACAACCGTAAATGAATCTTTTACCAATCGTGAGTCATAGAGCAATGAATCGTAAGGTGTATAGTAACAAATTACCATGTCCATTACGTCACCTATGGCAGGTTTTACGCCTTTGTTGGATTTAACAAATTTATACTTCAGGCCCGACTCCAGCGTACTGTATCCGTCTTTATCTTTTGAACATCCCGGCAACAATAAAACCGCCGCCACAATTGAAAACATTAATCCGGTACTGAACCCTTTAAAAATCCTGTGTTTATTAATTATGTTTTGCATTGTATTATTTATATCAATTATTTTCAGGAACAATTACCTCAAGCAAGTGAACATCCACAATAAGTACCTGGTACTGTTTTATTTTATCTCCGTCACCAGTTAATCCGTAAGCGAGATGCGACGGAATAATAAACCTGGCTTTATCCCCTTGCCGGAGATACTTTAATCCCTCTTGCAATCCACTGGCAATTTCCGATTTTCCTACCTGCAGCTCCATGGCACCGGTGGAGTCGGAATTATAAACCACCGAACCATCCAGTAATGAAACCGAATATTTGAACCGCACTACATTATCGTCAGAAACGTATGCCGAACTGTTACCCCTGGCAAGAATCATGTATCGCAGACCGGTGCTGGTTGTTTCCATATTGAGCCCCCGGCGCGCGACATAACGATCTATTTCGTCTGATTCATCCCGGATGATTTGTCGTTGATTCTGTATCAGCTGTTCCTTGTCGCCCTGAACCGGCTGGCGTTCACGGGGTGATTTGCAGGCAGGGGCGGTAATAAGTAAAACCATCACAACCGTAGTTGAATAATACCACCTGCTGTCAAATATGAATTTTCCAAAAGCTACTGACATCTCGCGTGCTGTTAAACTGTTTTTTGTAATTCACCGGCTACATCCGGCAGCGCCGATAAAAATTTACTGATGGTATTTTCGAGTGTATCGGTGGACCTGCCGCCCGCCGCATTTCGATGCCCTCCGCCGCTGAAATATTTCCGCGCGAAATCATTTACCGAAAACTCATCCTTCGACCGGAATGAAATCTTTATCAGGCTATCGCGTTCACAGAAAAATGCAGCAAATCGAACACCCTTGATTCCAAGAGCGTAATTCACAATTCCTTCGGTATCGCCCGAACGGTGTTTAAACTGCTCAAGCTCGGCTTTTGATACCGGGATATAAGCAGTATTATACTCAGGTAATACAACCAGTTTATCTTTGAGGCAGTATCCAAGGAAGCGGGTACGTTCAAGACTGAAATTATCGTAGATATTTTCATGTATGGTAAAGTTGGCGGCGCCACACCGTATAAGTGCAGCAATAACCTCGTGTGTATCGGCGGTCATGGAGGCAAACCTGAATGAACCGGTATCGGTCATAATACCCGTGTACAAACATACGGCAATGTCACTGCTAACAGCTTTGATATGATCGAGAGCAAGAATAAAATAATAAATCAGTTCACAGGTGGCACAGGCCTCGGGAAAACTAAAGGTGAAATCGCAAAATGTTTCGGGCCCGGGATGGTGATCAATCAATATCTTTTTTGCACCCGACTTCATCACGTACTCCCCAAATTTTTCCATCCGTGAAATGGTGTTGAAATCGAGACAAAAAATTACCTCTGCTTCCGAAGTGATCTGCTTCGATTTACCAGGGTTGTATTCAAAATTGATTACATCGCCGTTACCTGGAAGCCAATAGAGGAAGTCGGGATAGTCACTGGGAGTGATAATATTCACAGTATGTCCCTGATGTTTCAGATATGAAGCCAGGGCCAATGAGGAGCCAATTGCATCGCCATCGGGTTTGTAATGGGTTGTTATCATCACTTTCGACGGCTGTGTCAATAACGTCTTAATCTGGTCGATGTGCCTGCTGTTGAAGTTTGGGATCATTTTAAAAATTCAGGGTAGCAAAAGTAAGCAATCCGATCATTCATCCCGAATATCCCGGGTCATACAACCTATTAAAATTTGACTTACCTTTGCGCACCGAAATAAAAAGAAAGCGAAATACCATGAATTCAGTCACAAACCGGACTTTTACCATGCTTAAACCCGATGCTATCGAAAATGGCCACATGGGTAAAATTATTGATAAAATTATTGGAGCCGGATTTACCATCAAGGCTATGAAATATACCAGGCTCACAACCGAAACAGCCGGAAAATTCTATGAAATCCATAAAGCACGCCCTTTTTATAGCGACCTGGTGAAGTATATGTCGTCGGGCCCTATTGTAGCCATGATTTTGGAAAAAGAGAATGCTGTTGAGGAGTTCCGTAATCTTATCGGGGCAACCGATCCGGCCAAAGCAGCACCCGGAACCATCCGTAACCTGTTCGCAAAATCCATCGATGCCAATGCCGTTCATGGATCCGACAGTGACGAAAATGCCGCTATTGAGGGTAATTTCTTCTTCTCCCGGCTGGAGCGGTTTTAAGGTTACCTGAACATTCGTTATTCATCCGGCAGAATGGGTGTTTAAGGGCTATTCAATCACTACTTCTTTCAGGTAATTTCCACCCAGTTCCCGGTTCATCAGTTCGAGTATCCGGGGCCGTTGATAAAGCAATTCCTGCTTGAGTGGCGCTGAAGTTACTTTAATACGAAGTATACCATTCCGGATAGTAATAGAATCGGTTCTTTTTGAAATGGCCGCACCCATAAGCAATTCCCACGATTGCGCAATGGAAGCCTCATTCATCTTATCCCGTAACCGGTAATTGTCAATGAGCTGTTCAATCACTTCCTTAAGGCTGCTTTCCTGTGTTTTTCTCATGACGAAACCATAGGTGTTGGTTCCAGGGCCACCAATCCGTCGGCAACCTGAAAAAGTGTAAATGAAACTCCGATTTTGTTTAGTATTTCGCTTACGCGGTTGTGATGCGTATCGGTGATGAACAATTGACCAAACTCTTCGCGGCTCACAAGCTCCATGAGCCTGGCAACCCGCAGCTCATCCAGTTTATCGAATATATCATCCAGCAAAACGATTGGCTTGGTGAATCCACGGCTGCACAAATAGCTGAAGTGTGCCAGTTTTAAGGCAACCACAAGCGATCGCTGCTGTCCCTGCGAAGCAAATTTGCGGGCCGGAAATTCCTTCAGGGTAAATATAAGATCATCCTTGTGAACGCCACAAGTGGTGTACTGAAGCGCCAGGTCCTTCCCCCGGGCACTGTTAAGCAGGTGTTCATAGGGCTGCTTCTCAAGGCTGCTTTCGTAAATGA
>CAZPKJ010000048.1:0-16662 GCA_964587075.1 uncultured Flavobacteriaceae bacterium
CAAAAGGCTCGTTATCAGTAATTAACACATCATCTTCGATACGAACACCAATGTTCCACCATTTTTTATCGCATGGTGAACCTTCAGGAATATATATTCCAGGCTCAACAGTTATAACCATACCCGGTTTTAAAGGACCGTAGTTTCCGGGATCATGTACCTCAAGGCCAAGGTAATGACTGGTTCCATGATTAAAGTATTTGCGGGCCTGGGCTGGCTCTTTAATTATTCCAAGGTCAACCAAACCGGTGGCTATAACTTCCAGTGCCGATTGGTGGGGAGTATAAAAACCGTTATCCTTCAGGCATTTGTCGATACCAGCCTGCTGTGCCTTAAGAACCAGGTTATAGATGGCTTTTTGCGCTTCCGAAAATCTGCCATTTACCGGTACTGTCCGGGTAACATCAGCGGTATACCCGTGATACTCTGCACCCATATCCATAAGCAGTAAATCGTTCCCGGAAAGCTTTTTACGGTTAGTTACATAATGTAAAACACATGTATTTTCGCCGCCACCTGAAATGGACCCATAACCCGGATACTCGGCACCACGGTGTTTAAAATAATATTCCACCACCGCCTGAGCCTGATATTCGGTAATGCCGGGTTCAATGGTCCTTATGGCTTCTGCCAGTCCTTCACAGGTAATGTCGACGGCCTTTTGAAGAAGTTTGATCTCTTCTGGTAACTTGACCTCCCGTAGCGTTGCCATAATCTTCAGCAGTGCCGGAACCGAAGGTTCATGACCGGAGGCGGCAACTTTTTCCTTAAACTGGAAAACCAGTCCGTTCAGGTTGGGCTTGGCCGATTTCGATTCACGGATATCGACAGGGTACTTTACCAGTATTTTTTGAAAGTTTGTTAAATCGGGAATGTGCTGTTGAAATTGGCCGGTGTGATAAACCTCCGTAAATCCTAAATGCTTTTCTGCGCCTGCTGTGCCCAACCTTCGTCCGTTCCAGATTTCGGCAAGCGAATCGCGATCCTGTACAAAAAGCATTTCTCCGCCCTGGTTCCCGGTAGTTTTATATATCAGCAAAACGGCGTGTGGTTCGGTCAGGCCGGATAAGTAATAGAAGTCGGGGTCCTGTGAGTATTGAAAATCGACATCGTTGGAACGGTTCCTGACCGGATTGGCGAAAAGGGCAGCTATTGAATAATCAGGCATAAGTTCCCTGAAAGCTGCACGGCGCTGGCTATGAAATGAAGAGGGTAATAAGTCGGTGTCGTAAAAATTTTGTTGGGCAGTACATTCAAAAACAGCCGGGGCCTGACTAAAAAAGAAAAGGACCAGGAATACCAGCCTCAAAATGTTAGCGATAGTATTCCTGATCCCCTGCATCCGGATCCGGTTTTAATCAGAGCTTACCGGTTTTCAAAACCTGGTTGATGCAAGCGGTAATCCCTTTTTTGTTAATGGTACGCAACGCAGAAGTTGATACCTTCAGGGTTACCCACTCCCCCGTTTCGGGGAGATAAAATTTCTTCAGCTGCAAATTCGGATTAAATCTGCGTTTGCTTTTCTTATTGGAAAAGGAAACATTGTTTCCTACGATTGACTTCTTTCCGGATAAATCACAAATTCTGGACATGACGGCACTAATTTTTTATAGGAGTGCAAAGATACGCCATTTGAGGGTAATTGCAAGCAAATGATTAAAAAAATTTATAACCCTTAGTAATCAACCAGCTCATTTTTAAGCAGATCAAAGGCATAGATAGCCGTCAGATGAATATTACGGGAACGGTTATTTACAAATTTGAATTTTTTTGCAAATACCTTGTTGGGGCCAGCGAGTCCAATCCATACTGTTCCAACGGGTTTTTCGGCCGTTCCCCCATCAGGTCCGGCTATCCCTGTGGTTGCAAGTGCCCAGGTTGAGCCCAGCCGGTTTCGTACCCCGGTAGCCATGGCTATTGCCACTTCCTCACTAACTGCACCCTTAGTGGCTATAACAGCAGGATCAACATCCAGAAACCGTGTTTTTACTTCATTCGCATAACTTACAGAAGAACCGATGTAATAACGTGAACATCCGGGTACCGAAGTAATCAGGTGGCTGATGTAGCCCCCGGTACAGCTCTCGGCAACAGCTATGGTGTGACCTTTTTCAAGCAACATGTTTCCAATGATTTGTTCAGGGTCACTATTTCCGTAACCAAAAACATATTTACCGATCAGGCCCGAAGCCTTTTCTGAGAGATCCAGAATCTGTTTTTCAATTTCCGGATCCGAGCCGTAGCAGCTTAACCGTAAACGAACCAAACCAACTGAAGGCAGGTAGGCTAATTTTATATACGATGGCAGCGATGACTCAAATTCCGAGAGTATATCCGACAGGAACGATTCACCGATACCTACAGTTGTTATGGTATGATGAAATACCCTGGGCAAATTAAAAGCCGACTGCAGCTTTGGAAGGACAAACCCGGTCATCATGTTCATCATCTCAAAAGGAACCCCCGGCATCGAGGCATAAATGGCACCTTCCTCTTCGAAATACATCCCCGGAGCTGTTCCCAGTGTGTTATAAATGGGAATACATTTTTCAGGTACCTCAGCCTGGGCCCTGTTGGTAGCTGTTAACGTTTTTCCGCGCGAAGCGAAAAAAGCTGTCAGGTCAGCCAGTATCTTCGGGTCGAGTACCAGTCCACAATTGAAGTATTTACAAAGTGTATCCCGGGTAAGGTCATCTTTGGTGGGACCAAGTCCTCCGGTCATCAGAATTATTCCTACCCTGCTACGGGCATGGCTCAGAGCCGATAATATCTGAGTTTCATCATCGGCTACGGTGGTAATGTGTGAAATCCGGAAGCCTGCCTCATTGAGCACGGTCGCCATCCATGCTGAATTGGTATCAACAACCTGTCCTATCAGCAATTCATCCCCTATGGTAATTATTTCAACATTCATTTTGCAAAGATGAAATTAATTGGCAAGCTGTTTTCACAACTTTGGCAAAAAGTTTGATTCATCCCCACATGTATTTACATTTACCATCTCCTAAAAACAATTCCATATCCATGAAAATCATCTTATTTCAACTATCCATTTTATCGTTATTGCTCACCGGCTTCGCAGGTTTTTCGCAGGTCAACCTCAACAATATCGTCAATTCCGCCAATTCCTCATTAGGACAAGGCTTGTCGAATGATAAAATTGTGAGCGGGTTACGCGAGGCACTCGTGACCGGAGCTACCAAATCAGCCACCAGGGCATCGGCAGTGGATGGTTTTTACCGTAACGCTGCCATAAAAATTCCCTTCCCGCCCGAAGCGAAGCAGATGGAACAAACCCTCAGACAGATAGGAATGAAAAAACAGGTCGACAGTTTTGTGAGGACGCTGAACCGTGCCGCTGAAGATGCAGCTAAAAAGTCGGCGCCAATTTTTTTGAAAGCAATTACCTCTATGAGTATTACCGATGGTTTGAATATTTTAAGAGGTGGTAACCAGGCTGCCACCGATTATTTGCGAAAGAGTACAACATCATCATTAAAAGCCGAATTTAAACCTGTGGTGAGCGGATCGTTAAAAAAAGTAAATATTACAAAACACTGGAAGCCATTGGCGAGCAACTATAACAAACTTCCAATGGTTAAACGTATGAATCCCGACCTGGATGAATATGTTACACTAAAAGCCATTGACGGACTTTTTAAACTGATTGCCGAAGAGGAAGCGAAAATCCGTAAAGACCCTGTTGCAACAGGTTCCAGTATTATTCAGGAAGTATTTGGTGGCCGCTGATTAAAAAGTAACGGTAATTTTATCTGGGTCCACTTCGGCCGGGTGAATACTTAATACTGGAATTTTTGAATTGTTCACCACTTTTGTGGCGTAGGTACCCAGCACAAGTCCTGTCAAAGAAGGTTCCTGCTCGGTCATAATTACCAGAAGATCGGCATTTGATTCTTCTGCCGCTTTCATGGTATTACCCGAAAGGTCGTTGCCTTCCATGTACTTGGTGCTGTAATTTAGTCCGTGATTGGCAACATACTCCTCAACCTGTTCCACCTTAATCTTAAATTTACGGATGAGGTCGTCATTGGAAAAATTGATCAATCCAACAATCGTGATATGAGAACTGTAGAATTGGGCCAGTCCTATAGCAAAAGGAACTTTTTGACGCGATTCGGATGAGGCATCTATTGGCAGAACCATCCTTTTAAAACCCAGGCCGGTTGCATGCGTTTGAACTGAAATAACCGGACAGGGTGCCTCCTGAACCACACGGCTGGTATTAGTTCCAACAGTATATTTTTGATAACCGCTTGAGCCATGTGTACCCATAATGATGATATCCGCTTCAATTTCTTTGGCCACGGCACATATCTTTTTATAAATACGACCGACCTCCGTTCTTACTCGGATTTTTATTCCCGATTTATTGTGGATATCGCGAGCGTATTGTTCCAGTTTTTCTGAAGTGGCGCTTTCAATCTGTTTTTCAACACCTCCGAATGCCTGACTGATAGCGGCGGTAAATGATACATTTTCAACAATATGGAGCAGTGTTATATCCGCTTTCATCAGTTTGGCCATAAACAGGGCATGTTCCAGACTAAGTTCGGCAGTTTCAGAAAAATCAAATGGAATCAGAATTTTATTTACAAGATCGTGGTCAAGGGTAGTGCTCATAGGCTGGCAAAATTTATTGTATCACAAATGAAGTCAAATTTTTCTTTGGAGCGGGTCGAATGGATAGTACCGGGATATCGGAATTATTTATAATTTCCTGAGCTGCTGAAGATATGAATAAATCGGTAAATCCAACTTCCTGTTGCGTCATAATCATGATTAAATCCGATTCGGTTTTTTGGGCCGTTTTCAGAATCCCATCCACTACATCCTCATCTTCAACAAATTCCGAGGTGCATTCAACATCAGCATTGCTAATGAACGCATTCACCTGGTTCATTTGACGGGTAAGCTTTTTCAGGATAAACTCGTCATTACTTTCAACGATTGTAACGATATGAATAACCGACCCGAACATCTGAGCCAGTTCAATGGCTTTATCAACCTTTTCCTTGGTCTCTTTTGTCAGATCCAAAGGTAGCAGAATATGTTTAATTCCAAAACGATGTGCTTTGCCTTTAATTGTGATAACAGGGCATTCGGCTTCCCTGACAACCCGGGAGGCGTTGGACCCCACAATCTTTTTCTTCAACCCTACCGCACCCATCGTACCCATAATAATCAGTGCCGCGTTTAACGATTTGGCAATATCCACGATTTCCTCATAAATTTTACCTACTCTTAATACTGCATGTACCCTGATTCCGGTTTCTATGGCCACATCTCCGGCAAGTTTTTTCAGCTTTTCAGAAACTTCATTTTTATACTCCTCCTCATAATTCGATTTGGATGACATCATGTTCTGAAAAGAATTAAAAAAATCATCGTCAATAACATGAACCAGGGTAATTTCGGAACCTGATTTCGTAGCCAGGTTATAAGATTGTTTTAATGCTATCAGCGATTGCTCTCCAAAATCAACCGGAATTACAATTTGTCGCACTTCACCTCTCATAAATAGTTGTAAATTTGATTCGGCAAAATTAGCATTTTCAGTGGTATGAAACAAATTCCGGAGTCAGAACTTATCCTCAATAAAGATGGCAGTGTGTACCACCTGAATCTCCTGCCAGGCGATATAGCTTCAACCATCATAAATGTTGGGGATCCGGACCGTGTGCCGCAGGTAAGCGCCTTTTTTGATACCATTGAACTGAAAAAGCAAAAAAGGGAGTTTGTCACCCATACCGGACTGTATAAATCATGCCCGATCACCGTGTTGTCGACCGGCATTGGAACCGATAACATTGATATTGTATACAACGAACTGGATGCACTGGTCAATATAGATTTACATACCAGACGTATAAAGGAAAAGCTCACGTCTCTTAACCTTATCCGTATCGGTACATCCGGTGCCCTCCAGAAGGACATTCCTGTTGATGAATTTGTTTGTTCTGAATACGGTCTGGGGCTCGATGGGCTTTTAAATTTCTATCATCTTCAAAACACCACCGATGAAGATTTGATGGCCAAAGCTTTTAACAACTTCTATCCCGCCGAAAACAGGTTTCCGCTAAGCTATATCACAAAATCGTCGCAAAAGTTGTTCGATTTCTTGTCGCCGGGCATGCATTCGGGTATCACCGCTTCCTGCTCAGGATTTTATGGACCCCAGGGCAGGCAGCTCCGACTGACTCCATTTCGTTCCGATATCATTAATCGGTTGAGCGGGTTTTCACACAACCAGAAACGGATCACCAATTTTGAAATGGAAACCGGCGCTATGTATGGGTTGGCGCGATTACTGGGGCACGAGTGTTGTTCGGTGAACGTAATTGTAGCCAACCGCCTGGCGGGAGTATATTCCAAAAATGCTGTGAAGGCGATGGATGAATTGATCAAACTGGTTCTCGACCGCATAGCTGAAAACACAAAAGGCTCCTGAACGGAGCCTTTTGTTTAAAGTTAAAGGTTTATTATTGTTTTATGATTCGTTCACGGTAAGTACCCGATGCGGTATTCACTTCAACAATATAAGATCCCTGTATAAGTTGTTGGTCAATATTTACTTTCGCTGCATCGGCAGTGACCAGTTGATGCATGTTATCCTTTTTCATAATCAGCTTGCCGGCCAAATCAAAAATGCTGATACCGGTTACCATTTCCTCACCAGCTGTTGCCGATATATTTATTACCTGTCCAATCACGGGATTGGGAAATATCTGAACCGGGGCATCCTTACGGAAATTGACTATACGTACTGCCGATAAAGTTTCTCTGCCATCAAAGTCGGTTTGTTTTAAGCGGTAATAATTAACACCGTTTCGCGGAGCAGGGTCGGTTGTGCTGTAGTTTTTGGGAGAGGTAGAATTTCCAGCTCCATCTACAGTTGCAACCGGAATAAATACATCCCCGGTAAAACTGCGTTCAACCGTAAAGTAATCGTTATTAATTTCGGTAGCCGTTACCCAATCAAGTTTTACATGATTACCAATGGCGTTAGCTTCGAAAGAAATCAGTTCGATTGGCAGCGGTGAACCCGATGCCGAACCGGCCCACCAGTTGTTAAAGGATGTTACACCATTAACCTGAATAGTGGTTCCTGTTGGATTCGACTGGGTTGGAGAGGGCGGGAACCAACCTCTTGAAACAGGCTCCCAAAGTTGCGCGCGCGGGCTGACAATTCCTGTCGACTCACTGGCCGTAAAGGAAAATGTCAGATTAGCCGTTGCATTACCTTGTACATCTACCTGCCAGAAGCGGTCAACCGTACTTGCACTGTTATCAACTCCAACCACATTGTTTACATGTGTGATGGTAGGCGGATATGGGGTATTGTTAGCCGCTACCCGGTTTGTTCCGAAAGAGGGGGTTCCCGGATTTCCGGATGTCAACTGAAACGTCATAGGAACATATGAAGTTGAATTGTAACCGAACGGGATAACATACGATCCCGCGGAATTAATCTTCCATCTTACCAGCGCTGTACCAGTATAGGTCTCACCGCGGATGTATCCGGCTACTCTGGTAATAGTGGCATTGTTCAGCAAATGTATGTCGCTTCCACCATTCGACGGATCATGATCGGTATCAAGGTTAAGTTCACCTAAAGTTAAAATCAGTCCGTTCCGGATAGTGGCTGAATCAGTTCCCAGAATATACACAAATTCCACATCCGGTGTACCGGCAAAATTAATTTCAATAAATCCGTATTTATGGTTATCGGTGGTAGCAATTCCAATATTGGTGCCGGTCATTCTTTGATTATCGACACCATTATATTCAACGGTACTGTTCAATCCCAGGTAGAAATTCATCCTGGTTAAACCGGAAATCATCGGGTAAATGCAGGAGTTGGTGGCATCACCGCTATACAAACCGCCGGTATGGCCTGTTCTTAAACGTGCTCCGTCACTAATTGTAACAGCGGCGTAATATCCGGCCTGAGCTCTGCCGGTAATCATTTTGGTTCCCATGTTTAATGTTCCGTCAACGGTTAAGGTAGTATGGACCGAACTAGTTGCCTGTACATGTGAAGATATCATCAGATCGAAAGGAGATGAAGCGAAGTTGACAGTGGTACCCGCGGTAATGTTCTGTTTGGTTTGACGAATATCGAATGTTGAAGAGTTCCTGCGCAGCGTCATAGTACCGGCCCTGTCATAGATGACATACCCAAAATAAACACGTGTAGAAAGATGCGCTGCATGATTAAAAATTGTATTATCACCATATGTTACCGAACTTCCCTTAAGCACCAGTTTATGTTCACCGGTACTGGTTTGGCAACTGTCGAACATAACCGTTGAATTTGCGAAAGTCGCATTTCCATTTACAGTGAAAGTCACAGGATCGATGGTAGCTGTTGCAGCTCGTGCATGCATGGTCAGAGTACCGTTCGACATATTCATATTACCCATTACATTAACTGTGGCAGTACCGGTATTGTACCAACGGCACACTGCGTAACCTCCGGTTTGGTCATAGTCGCCGGTGATGGTCCAGTTTGCGTTGCCGCGATTTCCTGAAAGAGCAATACTTCCGCCAGAGAGCACCAGTGAACCGGATATGGTACCGGTTACAACGTGTCCGCGGGTTGAATAATTTTCATACGAATTGAAACGTACCCTTCCTGCACTGATAACCATGTCGCCACCAATTTGAATGGTTTCATCGCCGGCTGAAACAGATGAACAGAATAACCCTTCGGCAGTACCGTAAACCTGGAAGTTACCCCCTACCTGAAGGTCGAGTAACGTAGAGTTATCACTGTTTCGGTTAACAAACATTACTTCCTGAGCAGATGAAGTAAATTCAATATTGATGTCATTGGTAACTGAAACCGTAACTGTACGGCTGTCGGTGGTATAACCCCTATGCAAATAAAATGTACTTCCTATTATATTTAAATCGGAACATACCAGGGACGCAATTCCATTATTGCCAACCGCATTATTTCCCATGCCAATAAAAGTGGCATTCTGAACCGTTAATATTTCAACTATAGCAGTTGTTGTAGTAGCCAGATTTCTGGACTGATTAAATAATCCGTCGGAAATGGAAGCACTCCCATTCACATTAAATATAACAGGGTTACTTCCTGCTGTATTTCGTTGAGCGTAAAACTCGGAGGTAGCGCCTGATTGTGTATAATTCCTGCCAACCGATACAGTAACATTACCTCCCGATAAAGAAGTATACAACTGCGACCCGGTTACAAAAATATCATTAGTAACGGTGAGGCTGATATCATTGGCATTGGAAGCATTGTTTGCAATGTAGAACCTGGTGGTATTTCCCGAAAGGCTCAGATCACCATTAATCAGAATGGTAGCCGCTCCTACAGTAGCATTGTTACCTAAAACATATACAGCGGGAGCATTACTAATGGTCATTGAACCCGACGTAAATGTAACATTACCGGTGTAATAATTTTTAAATGCCACTGTTGTGGGATTACCGTTGATTGTGGTATTTCCGGTAACTGTCATTGTTAAGTTACCTACAACCTTTTTCATACCATCAAAAATGCCACCACCAATGGTAAAGTCGCCGTTAACCTGAACATTGGCATTACCAACATTCGACAAACTTGTTCCCTCATGAATACTAAACCTGTGGCTAAGTGTTAAGTCACCATTTACGGTCCAGTCAAGATTGGCTGCTGCCTGGTATACTATTGATGAAAGACTGGCTGATGTACTGATGTCGGTAAAGTTTCCGGTAACCAGTGTAAGATTCCGGGCCGTACCGGTTTGAATCTGGATCCTGCCATTACCGGTTACCACAACATCGGCAAGTGTAAGGCTGGTGGTCATACCAATTCCGTTATCCAGGTTAAACAAACCATCGTTGATAGTAAGTGTATTCTTGATTCGCGCCGGCGCGAAAGTTCCTCTCTGGCTCCAGGTTCCGGCAGTGTTGATTTCAATTTCACCAAAATCGCCATTTATTCCGGTTGGAAGCGGAACATTATAGGAACTCCAGACATTTACAATAATCTTACTGTCGGTTGAAAAGGACTCAGTACCATTAAATATGGTTGAAGAAGCAACAGTATTGTTGTTATGTGTATAAATCCCCGAACCGGCAATAGTGAAAGTTCCTGAAACGGTAACAGCGAAGTCGGAAATTAAATTCCCTCCGGTATTAATAGTCAAGTCATTTATAGAAGGCGAGAGATCTGAATTTACAGTATGGTTAATAGTTACATTATCGGTACATCCCGGTACAACACCTGCCGACCAGGTGGCGGGGTTCGACCAGTTTCCGTTAGCGATTGAAAAAATATTTCCTCCGGTTCCTGATGCATTTAAGGAACCGTGGTTAACACCACCACCCGGAGCATCTCCCGCAATATTAGCGGTTCCGCCGGCAACAGTACGGTAAATCTGACCGGCAATATTCGGGGCCAGTGCACGGACACCAACATTACGAATCCTCAGGACATCGAAATTGGTATTTCCGGTTGTTGTATAGGTAACGGTAATGGTGGTAGTGGTTACCGACAAAGACGCTGTTGAAATATCGCGGCCGGCGGTGAACGTAACATTACCCGATCCGGCGTTGAATTCAAAACCCGCTGGTGCAGTTAATATAAAGGTGGCTCCGGCCTGAATTGCCATGTCATTTGCCAAACCTTCCGTAAGAATGATGTTTGACACGGTGGCATGAGGACTTGGCGCCACAGGTAAACAATTACCATTGGTAGTTGGTGTAACAACTACTGCCGCTTCAGAACTTGCTGAAACAAACAATAAGGCTACTGCCATACATGCGGTTAACGATTTGATAGATTTCATATCCATATGTTTGATATTTTGAAATTCACAAGCCCCGTTAAATATAAGAGCCCGATTTTTTGCGATTTAATATAAACGCGATTTAAATTCTCAGCCTATTACTTAGTGCGCTCCGCTTTGGATATAATAATTCTGATTATTTCTTACAATTCAATTCCGGCAAATGCATTGTCAGCAAATGGCCCTGATCAGTCGTATAATATTGCTTTCAAGTGCTTTACATGGATATACCTGCAGAAAAACATATCATTAAAATGACATATAAATGCAAATACCTTACAAAACCATGTCAGTAATTACAAGGTTAAATCTTTCAAAAACAGTGTATTTATATAAACTCTTTACAGGCCTTAACAGATTAAATGCTCGGGTGCCTGTAAGATATTCCTCTAAATAATCAAAAGGCAGTGTAACCATTTTGTATAATACACGATTAAGTCGCCAGAATTGAATTGAATTAATTAATTATTAATCTGCCCCATTATGTTACGATTCTGCCCGATCGCAGCATTTGCTTTGTTGTTTATGGTGTTCCTGGTTCCGGCAACCGGGAATGCTACCGTTATTGTTACTGCTCCTTCCAATGGAACTTGTATTGATATTACTCCGGGTTTGTATACCACACTGGATGATATTGATATTGCCGAAGGCTCTAAAAATGATTTTCCTTCTCAATCTTCCAGGACACTCATATTAACAGTACCAGCTGGTTTTGAATTTATGGCAGGTACCGGTACAGTGGGCCCTGCTCCACACCCGAGCCGGAATATTACAGCCATTTCAATAAGTGTAACTACCACTACTATTACTGTTACTTTTTCAGTTTCAGGTACTAATAATTGGGATAATATCACCATTAGCGGCATCCGGGTGAGAGCCTTAAGTTATAATGTTTCCGGTAATATACTCCGGCTTAGTGGCGCGGCGGGGGGAACAGCAACAATTGTTGGAGACGCGGGAGGTGCCGGAATAAATCATGGTTATCTTCAATCGGAATCCACCAGCTTAGTAACATCCATTGCTAATGGAAACTGGTCGAACCCAGCCACCTGGTCGAATGGAATGGTTCCTTCATGTACCGATACAATTGTGGTTGATCATACGGTTTCGGCCGACATTTCAGCAACAACCCGTACACTGATCATAACTACCAATGGTCATCTCACATCAAACATGGCCGTTACAGTTGATTCATCATTTATTATCCAGGGTAACGGATTCTACACACATAACAACCTGGCCAGTTCCGGTACTACAATATTTAAAGGAACTGAAAATTTTTCCACAACATCCACAATCACTATATTGAGATGGTACAACACCGCTGTGGCATTTCCGAACGCGGTGACAGGAAATTTTGGAAATATCACTTTTAACCAGGGTGCAACCTGGAACCAGCAGGGCCTTTTTGCCCCTGCACGTATTAAAGGCACCCTTACCGTTTCGTCAGGAACGGTAACCATGGATGAGGGTGTTGGAATGACAACCTCATTAACTTTAGCAGATGTGGTAGTTAATAATACTGGTGCCTTAATTATGGCATCGGGTTCGGCACGTAACCTGACGTTGATAACAGGAAACTATACTGATACCAGCACTTCGGCAACCCGGTCATCCATTATGCTAAACAGTCAGGGAAGTTTGAACTGGACCGCCAACGGAAATGTGTTCATCAGCCATAGCTGGAGCGCATACCAGCACTCGGGATCCAATGCTGGAAATACAACCATCAACATCAATGGAAACCTTTCCATAGCGGGGGGTGCGTTCGATATCAATACCGATGTAAACGCTCCGCTGAATCTCACTGTTACGGGCAATACGACCATAAGCGGTTCACCAACCTATGTCCGGTTCATCGACCGAAACAGTGGTGACTTAACTTTTACAACACAAAATTTTTATATAACAGGAGGAACAGCCACCACTTTAATGGGAGGAAACAGTCCAACCGGAAATGCTGCGATTACAATTTTAAATGACTTTACACTTACGGGTGCCGGGGTAATTGCACAATTATACAATAACAACGCATCAACCGGAAGCCTGCAGCTGAATGTTGGCCACGACCTCATTGTTACCTCCGGCGAATTGCGGGTTGCCGGCACCAATGGTACCGTTGATATACTCACCGGTCGCAACCTCGATGTATTAAATAGCGGAAGCCTTTTCAGAGGCCAGATAAACCCTCTGGCAACCGGTGATCTCACCTTATATGTAACCGGTGATTTTACTAATACATCAGGAACCGTTAGAATTTCGGAAGGTATTTGCAACATTGAAGCCACTGTTGTTGAAAGTGTAAATAATACCGCAGGAACCTTTTATGGAATTTATAATCCAACCGCTGTAAATAATGGGATAGCTACCCTGGAATGCAACCATATTACTCTGGCCGGAGGGAACTTCTCTTTCTATCATGCGCTTGCCAGTGATGGTAAAACAATTTCCGTAACGGTGCATACCAACATCAGTATCACATTCAACAGCGGAACAGATCTTTTCTCATTTTTACCGGTTGCTTCAACAAACAATGCGTTATTGAATCTGGTCGTTGAAAATAATTTCACGGTTAACAATGATGTCGACGGGGCCTATTTCCTTTCAAGTGCATCATCGGGTGACGAAACTATTGCCATCACAAATAACTTTACTGTTAACGGATCGGATGTATATTTTGTTGGCGATGAAAATATCCTGGCCAATACCCATAACATTACTACTTCAATTGGAGGTAATGTAACAATTACAGGCGGAAATACCAGGTTTTCAACCGGAGCCGGAACAGCAACCATTACAACCGGCGGTGACGTAAACATTTCGGGAGGTGAACTTACCTTAAAATACAATACCGGTGTAGCCACGTGGACCATCAGCGGCAACTACTCACAAAGTTCGGGAACATTTAATATTCATTCGCAAAACGCCACAACACCGAATTCATGCACAGTTACCATCAATGGTGATTTCTCATTTACCAATGGTACCTTTAACTTTGATAACTATGCCACAGGTACGGGCCTTGCCGAACACCTGGTTTATATCAATGGTGCTTCATATACACTTGATGGAAATGCCATCATAACACATGCAAATAATTTAACAACCAACTTTATATTTGGACAAATAATTTTTAGCAGGCCCGGAACAACAACATATTCACGAAACTCAGCAACCAATGAAATCCGTCATGTTAAATACACAGTAAATTCCGGTACGACAGTTGACGCTTCTTCGAGCGTAAACGGATTTCAAATGACGAGCATTCAATCCAATAATCCGGTCAATCATAATTCGCTGAATATATATGGAGTGCTCAATATGAATAACAAAATACTATCAGCGCGGCAGTACAGCAATTATTACTCTAGAATTACTGTTCGCGACGGTGGCAGATACCGAACCAGCCATACCGGTGGATTGTATTCAGGAAATAGTTCCGTTTCAAGTTCAATTAACGGATATGTAACTACATTTAACAGGGTTAACTATACCCTTGAGCCAAACTCTACCGTGGAATATTATGGTACAGCAACCACTATGGTGACCGGCATACCAAACGGAATTGCCAACAGCAATCTGCAGAAATATGGAATCCTGGAAATTAACTTCACCGGTTCACCCGGAATTACGTGGGTTTATCCCGAATCAACCGATGAGGTATTTATCAGGACGCAGCTGATACTTACTGAAGGAGAATTTAATCTTGACGATGACCATGTAACCATCAGCGGTGGACGTGCCATCATGTTGGAAAACGGTGCAACAGTGTCGCGTACATCGGGCTTTATCCGCAGTGAAACTGAAGATGGTTCAGGATTGGTAAAGTGGAACATCACAACCAATGGCAGTTATACCATACCTTTTGGGTACGACGCGACCAACTACATTCCATTAACGTATCAGCAAACGTCGGGCAGCTCAGGAACTATTGCTTTGGGAACTTACAGGTCACTGGCTGACAATACTCCATTACCCCCTTCCGTAACACATGTACGGGATGTAAGCGGAAACGACAACAGCGCATTCACGGTTGACAGGTTCTGGTATTTATCGGTTCCCGGAGCCGCGGTATCATCACTAACGTTCAGTTATGTCGCGAGCGAAGGATCAGGAATCATTTCACCCAGGGCTCAGTTGTGGGAACCCGTGACCCTGGGTTGGTTTCCTCCTGCCGTAGGGCAAAGCAATCCAACCGGAAGCACAACCCTCGCTCCAGGATTATCATCTTTTAACAATTGGTGGACATTAAGTGCGGCAAGTTCTCCTCTGCCCATAGAACTTATTTGGTTTGATGTTCGGAAACTGAATGCTGTGGCACAGTTGTCGTGGGCAACAGCAACCGAAATCAATAATCATCATTTTACCATTGAAAGAAGTTCAAACGGAACCGAATTCCTTGCCATTGGCCGGGTGCCGGGTGCCGGTAACAGCACCTCTGTTACAAATTATACTTATGCCGACGAGCAACCCAACACCGGAATAAATTACTACCGGTTAAAGCAAACCGATTACGACGGACGATTCAGTTATTCGGATATAAAAGCCGTAACATTCAACATAAAATCACAGGTTACCATTTATCCGAATCCAGTAGCTCAACATGATGTTTTGTATATAAACTTTCCGGATGAAGGCAAACACACGATTTCCATCTTAACGATAACAGGCCAGGAAATTATGAAACGCGATTTTTCACAGGTCAACGGCGTTGAAATCAGTATTGCAGGATTGAACCTGTGCAAAGGCATGTACTTTGTTTCTGTGGCAGGCCCTGATAATACATTGATTGAAAAAATAGCAGTGAGATAAAGAAGGCTGCTCTGCCAGGCGGCCTTCTCCTTTTCTTTTCTTTTAAGTTTATTTTTTTTCGCTCATCTCAACGTAATTCCTGAAAAACAACGGAATTGTTTCAATACCTTTCATAAAATTAAATATTCCGTAATGCTCATTTGGACTGTGTATGTTGTCGGAATTTAATCCGAATCCCAGCAGGACCGATTTTAAACCAAGTTCTTTTTCGAACAAAGCAACAATGGGAATCGATCCTCCTTCCCTGGTGGGGATAGGTTTTTTACCGAATGATTCTTCCATAGCTTTACTCGCAGCCCGGTAGGCTGTGCTGTCGGATGGTGTAACAACCGGTTCACCACCATGGTGCGGTGTTACCTTTACTTTCACAGATGGGGGAGCTATGGAAATGAAATAGTCGGAGAACAATTTTGTGATTTTTTCAGAATTCTGATCAGGCACCAGCCGCATGGATATTTTCGCATATGCTTTGGAAGGAAGCACAGTTTTCGCACCTTCACCTATGTAGCCACCCCATATTCCATTCAGTTCAAAACTGGGTCTTATGGATGTACGTTCGTATGTGGTATAACCCGCCTCGCCTGTTACATCACCAATCTCCAAATCTTTTTTATATGATTCCAGGTTGAAAGGCGCTTTGGCCATTTCGGCACGCTCTTCGTTACTTACCTCAACCACATCATCGTAAAATCCCGGTATGGTGATGTGATTATTCTTATCTTTCATGGATGCAATCATCTCACAAAGAATGTGAATGGGATTGGGTACAGCACCTCCATAAACACCAGAGTGTAAATCGCGGTTGGGTCCGGTAACTTCAACTTCTACATAACTTAATCCGCGCAAGCCGGTTGTAATGGAGGGTGTATCATTTGCCAGCATCGATGTGTCCGAAATAAGAATTACATCGGCCCTGAGCCTGTCTTTGTTTGACCTTACAAATTCACCCAGGTTGGTTGAACCTACTTCCTCTTCACCTTCTATTAAAAACTTAATATTACAAGGAAGCGCATCATTCTTCATC
>CAZPKJ010000049.1:0-4489 GCA_964587075.1 uncultured Flavobacteriaceae bacterium
ATTAATGCACCCCCTGTAAATTTTAATCTGCTTCCACAAACAGGTTGTGCGCCTTTAACGACTTCCTTCGATGTTCCTGCCGGTACGCCTTCGGGGTTAATGTACGAATGGAATTTTGGTGACGGATATACCTCTTCACAGCAAAACCCTTCACATGTATATTTACAGGCCGGTACCTATGATGTAAGCTTAACCATTGCCTACGCATCGGCACCCGCATGCTCAACAGTGCTGCAGTTTCCAGGTGCAGTAACAGCATACCAGGTACCTGTTGCAAGGTTTATATTCGACCCCCAGGTGCCAACACTCAATCAGCCTGATGTTTTCTTCAGTGACAGGAGCACGGGAGCAGCGGGATGGCTTTGGAATTTTGGTGATGGAAATGTTTCTACCGATCAAAACCCGCGACATGCATATGCAGATACAGGCGCTTATCTGGTTTCATTACGGATACAGAGCCAGGAAGGATGTCGCGATTCAAGCTATAACGTAGTCCAGGTAAAGGACGACATGCAAATCTTTATTCCAAATGCATTTACACCTGACGCAAGCGGCATTAATGATTATTTTAATATTTACGGCGTTGGTTTTGTGTCGTATGAGTTAAGCATATACGACCGGTGGGGCAAGCTTGTCCATCATGCAAAAAATAATGAAAATGCATGGGATGGAACCGACATGGATACCGGCAGGCCCGTGCCACAGGGTTTGTATGTTTATAAGGTTACTATCATGGATAATGCCGGAAACCTGCACAACCGTTTTAACCATGTAACGGTTATACGATAAAAAAAAATCCCGTCATATGACGGGATTTTTTTTGTAGTTTTAATCTTATGCGTCTATCTTGGCGTACTTCGCATTCTTCTCAATAAATTCTTTCCTTGGAAGTACATCATCGCCCATAAGCATGGCAAATATCCTGTCGGCTTCGGCAGCACTTTCAATAGTTACCTGCTTTAAAGTACGGCGATCGGGATCCATAGTAGTGCTCCACAACTGTTCGGCATTCATTTCTCCGAGACCCTTATACCGCTGTATTCCCACGGAAGATTCTTTTCCGTCACCGGCCATTTCCTTCACAGCACGTTCGCGTTCTTCCTCATTCCAGCAATAGCGTTCTTCCTTCCCTTTCTTGATAAGATAAAGTGGAGGAGAAGCAATATAGATATAACCCTGTTCAATAAGTTCCTTCATGTGTCGGAAGAAGAAAGTCAGAATGAGTGTGGTAATGTGGCTGCCGTCGATGTCGGCATCGGTCATGATAATAATTTTATGATAACGGAGTTTGTCGATGTTCAACGCACGTTCATCCTCGGTAGTTCCTTTAAACACTCCCAGTCCGGTGAAAATATTACGGATTTCCTCGTTGTCAAAAATTTTATGTTCCATCGCTTTTTCAACATTAAGGATTTTACCCCGTAGTGGAAGAATAGCCTGGAAATTCCGGTTGCGGCCCTGCTTGGCGGTTCCACCTGCCGAGTCACCCTCAACCAGGTATAATTCACATTTTTCAGGATCACGTTCAGAGCAGTCAGAAAGTTTACCGGGAAGTCCGGAGCCGGAGAATGCGCCTTTCCGTTGTACCAGTTCCCTGGCTTTACGTGCGGCATGACGCGCTGTGGCGGCCAGAATTACTTTATTGACAATTGTACGTGATTCACGCGGATGTTCTTCGAGATAGTTGGCCAGCATTTCGGAAACAGCGGTATCCACAGCTCCCATGACCTCATTATTTCCAAGCTTCGTTTTGGTTTGACCTTCGAACTGAGGTTCCTGAACCTTTACCGATATCACACAGGTTAATCCCTCACGAAAGTCGTCACCGCTGATATCAAACTTCAGCTTTGAAAGCAGCCCTTCTTTATCGGCATAATTTTTTAATGTCCGCGTAAGCGCCCGTCTGAAGCCTGCAAGATGTGTTCCGCCTTCATGAGTGTTGATATTGTTCACATACGAGTGAACATTCTCATTAAATGAGGTATTGTACTGCATGGCTACCTCAACAGGAATACCATTTCGCTCGCCTTCCATATAAATAATTGATTCCATCAGTTTTTCACGAGTGGAATCAAGGAATTCAACAAACTCTACCAGTCCGCGTTCGCTGTAAAACACTTCATGGTTAACGGGCTGGTTATTTTCATCAAGTTCACGCAGGTCGGTAAGAGTAATACGGATCCCTTTGTTCAGAAATGCCAGTTCACGCATCCTGGCGGCAATAGTATCGTAAATGTACTGTGTAGTAATAAATATTTCTCCATCCGGCCTGAACGTAACGGTAGTACCGCGGTTAGTGGTGGCGCCAACTTCTTTTACAGGATAAAGGGGCTTGCCCTTTGAGTATTCCTGCACATATTCCTTGCCGTTACGGTATACATTTACTTTGAGATGATCGGAAAGGGCGTTCACACACGATACCCCCACACCATGTAATCCACCCGAAACTTTATAGGAATCCTTATCGAATTTACCACCGGCGTGCAAAACCGTCATAACCACTTCCAGTGCCGACCGTTTTTCTTTTACGTGCATATCAACGGGGATACCGCGGCCGTCATCCTTAACGGTGATGGAGTTGTCGGTTTCAATGAAAACTTCTATGTTTTTGCAATGGCCGGCCAGGGCCTCATCAATGGAATTATCGACCACCTCATAAACCAGGTGATGCAACCCTTTTACTCCAATATCGCCAATATACATGGCGGGTCTTTTTCGAACGGCTTCAAGCCCCTCCAGTACCTGGATACTGTTGGCCGAATAATCATTTTTCGGAATCGATTCCTCAACAAGTTTTTCGCTCATAATCAATGAGTTATATATTTTAATGTAAGCTATGCAAAGATAATGATTTTAATGCCACCATCGGCCTGTAAATCGCCACGAATTCAGCGGTTTGGGCGACTTTTTATCAACAGAAAAAGGGGTAGTTGTGAATAAAATCAAAAGCGGCTGTTCCATTCAGGGGACAGCCGCTTTAAAGAGTATTATAATAAATTGTTTTACAGATAGTTAATTAATTTTCGGATTAAAAAGAATAGGATAATCCGGCCATAGCTCCAAATCCGTAAGACGGATAGTTGTACCAGCGGCTGTATTTGGAAGCAGTAATGTTGTTGATGGTTGCAAAAACCGACAGCACTTTAGTATATCGGTAATCGACTCCGAGGCCGGCATCAACATAACCTTTGATAGTTTTGTACTGGTAAGGTGTAAAAGGCGGGCCATATTCAATGTAATACCGCGGTGTAACATAAGCGAGCTGAGCCTGAATGTAAATTTTATCCGATATCATGTATTGTCCGTGCAGTTTAAATTTAAAATCGGGTCTGAACAGGGCTTTATCTTCTCTTGAAGGTTTGTTGCCATAGTAATCGGCCGAAAGGCTTACTTCTATTTTTTCACTTTGGTCGTAGATGATTTCAGCATGGATGTTTGTCAGCGTATTGTTATCATACATCACATCATAAATAACCTGGGTGGAGGTGCCATCCACATTTCGGTAAAACGCGTCGTCATTTTTACGAATTAACCCAACACTGCCAATAAACGCCAGTTGCTTGTCGAGTTTTACGTTTACACCTGCCGATACATCCAGTTTATTGTTTGTATTTCGAAGCATGAATTCGCGTCCTAAAAACGGATTGATGTTTGAAAAGTTCCTGTAACTGTTTCTTTCAAGGTTCCCGGTAAGTTGTCCGAAGGCCGACATGGTTTCCTCAATCAGCTGGAAATCGAGCCGTAAATGTGGGTACAAATGGTATTTGGTAAGGTCATTTATTTCAATGGGTATGTTGGCGCCGGCTGTTAATGTAAGCCTGTCGATTTGTTTTACAAAACGCGGATCGATGCGAATAATAGCTCTGTTATCGGCATTCATATTGCGTGTTTCGTACTTAAGAAAATCAAGTTCAATATTTGCGCTCAGATCAAAACCATTCATTATTTTCCCCAGGGCACCTGAAAAAATAAAATTATTTTCCTTGTTCGAACGGTTGTCGCTGAAATTATAAAAAGCGATACCACCGCGGTAACGTATCATGTCACGGTCCTTATCGTGACTTCGCAACTGAAAATCTGCGTGCACATCATCAAACGAATGACGGGTTGATGATTTTGAAAAAATATCGGGTGGGCGGTTATATCCATAGTAGTGATACAAGGATCGGTTGTATCCGATATCACCTTCGAGTATTGCTGAATCAAAGAATTTAGTGCCGGATACCTTAACAGCCGATTCACTCATGCCGGGATGACCATAACCTTTAATTTTACCGGACGATGAAATGTGCTTCAGGTGCACTCCGGCATCGTACGATTTCGACCGGAGACTGTTGTAGAACAGTTCTCCGTAGGGGGTATTTTTTGTGCCGTATCCTCCCTTGACAAATCCTCTGTATAGTTTTTTAATATTCTCATCTTTAACACGCAAAGGTTTGATAGGTGATATAGTATAAACCGTTGGGAATTGTTCGGGGCTTATTTCGTA
>CAZPKJ010000049.1:4499-16504 GCA_964587075.1 uncultured Flavobacteriaceae bacterium
GCTACCGATGTATCACGCTGCGGTATGTCGGAAATTTTAAAGGCATCCGAAAGCATGGGTTGATATGCCTTAACCACGTTGATTTGTTCGTCGCCAAGGTTTCCGGTGCCGGTTTGCCCGGATACGGAATCCAGAGCGAAAAAAAACAGTACAGACAATGAGATTATTTTTTTCATATTTATTTCAAATGACATGAGTTCAGGTACTGATTTCAGTTTATTCATTTTCACCTCCGTTTTTTTCATTTTCACCGGTGAAGTATTGTTTTTCTTTTGCTTCTATTTCTTTCTGCAGCTGTTCGCTTTCACCTTTTTCGATGGCACTCAGTTTTTCCAGGGCAATGGTCTTTATATCTTCGGGATCATTAACTCCTTTTTCGTAATTGTCTATTATCGATCGGTAGGTATGCTTAGCCTGGAACAGGTCCTTTAAAGCCACATAATTATCGCCCAGCAACAGGAATGATTTTCCAATCCAGTATTCATAGGAAGGAACCTGGTTGATTACTTCAAAGCATTTTTTTTGTGATTCTTTAAAGTTGCCCAGTTTGAATTGAATAAAAGCCAGGTTATATTTGGCTTCGGCACCCCATTCGCTGTTAGGCACTTTGGCTACAATACTATAATTGGTACTTGCAGCAGTCAGGTCGTTTACCATGAGCGACGAACGCGCATGTAACAGATGAGCCTCATTGCGGAGAGCATTGCTCACTTTGTCGCCATCAATAAGTTTACGGGCGAATAAGATGGCCGATTCGTAAGATGATTTAAAATAATGGCATCGCATCTGCCCGGCCTGAGCTTCAATAATGTTATCCCTGAAATCGGCGGCCTCTTCAAGTTTTGAATAAAGTGGAAGCGCTTCATCGTATTTTTTACCGCTGTAATAAATATAAGCCGCTTTGAGTAATGACTTTTCAGTAAAGATGTTGCGTGGCTGGTCAATAACAAATAAGTACCCCTGCAGTGCTTTGTCGTCATCTTTATTTCTGAAATCAGCTTCGGCTTTGTAGAAAGTAGCATTTAATACAAAGTAGCCATTCGGATATTTCTTTAAATAATCTTCAAAGTTCCTGGCAGCGCTTTTATGCTCTCCTTTCAGATACATTTGTTCAGCGGCTTCATAGGTAATTGAATCCTGCGCTCCGGTGCTGATATTGATTGAAGAAACGGTTTTAAGATAGTCGAAGTATGCCTGTGAGTTTCCATTACTAACATAAATGTTTTTGATACCGGTAAGTGCTTCAACCGATTCGGGTGTTGAAGGGTATTTTTTTATAATATCTTTATAAGTTACCAGCGCGTCATTATCCTGTTTTAAGTTGTACTGAACCAGTGCAATTTTAAGCAGCGATTTTTTGGCGAATTCACTTTTTGGAAAATCACTGATTACCTTTCTGAATATCGATTCGGCAGCTTTATTATCGCCCTGATCAAGCAATGCGTCGCCTTTTTCGAAATTGGCAGCCGCCAGGTAAGGTGATTTTGTGTAAGCAGCTGCCAGCTGATTCATGGTACGTACTTTTTCGGCGTGGCTGCCTTTTATTCCATGAATTAAACCGGTTTGATACAAAGCGTAGTCGGCTCCTTTAGCCTTAGCGGCGATGGCTTCATGATAAAAACTCACGGCATTATCGTAATCTTTCAAAACAAAAAAACCATCCCCGGTTCTTATCAGGGCGTCGTTGTACCGGGCAGGATCAGTTTCGGTTTTGTTTCGGATATATTTCCGGAACCACGTATTGGCTTCCTGGTAGTTTTCAAGTTTGAAATAACAATAACCCATGTTGTAATTAGCAGTGTTGTACATGGGGGTTCCAATCGACGGCGGATTGAATATGTAAATCCGGTATTGTTTTATGGCAGCCTCATATTGCTGCTGGTTGTAAATAGCTTCAGCTTTCCAGTACATGCCCTGCGCTCTTATTTTCTGATCTACTTCGGTTGTAATGGCTTTGTTGAATAGTCCGATGGCTTTCTCATAATCACGGTCGTTAAAATATTCAATAGCTCTGAAATAGGCCACCTTTTGGTATGCGGCATTGGCTTTAGCCGATTTGGATTTTATTTTTTCAAGTGCAATCAGTGCATCCTTATAGTTCCGGGTAGTAATAAAAAGCTGTGCCAGGATTTCATTTGCTTCGTCAATATACTTTGATGCGGGGTAGAGTTTTATGAAGTCATTGAGCGCATTAATGGCTACAGGCTGATAGGAAAGTTCAAAAGATAATTTGGCATAATTGAAAAGCGACTCCTCTTTAATTTTCTCATCAAAATTATCTTTGGATGCAAATTGAAACGCGTTTCGGGCACTTTGTTTATTTTTCAGCTTTAAAAAGCAGTCGGCCATGTTAAAGTAAGTTACTTGCTGCAGTTTATCTTTAACGTTAACTACCTTTTCGAAGTACATGTTGGCCTTTTCATAATTTTTTAACTGGTAGTTGCAATAGCCCAACTGGTATAAATCATCGCGGCTCAGCCGCGGGTAGCTTTTTTCGAAATCCTCAAAAAGTGCCAGTGCCGCCTTGAAATCGCCTTTTTTGTAATACGACTCTGCTACGAACCTGTTTATTTCAGCGAAATTTCTGATGTCGCCTCTTCCCTCAAGGGCTTTGGCATATTTGATAACTTCGTCATATTTGTTTTGTTCGTAATAAATTTGAATGATGTAGTAGGGTACTGAACCACCGAAGGTTTCGGATGATTCTAGTTTTTTAAAATACTCGAGTGCCGTATTCAAATTATTATTCTGATAGGCAACATGAGCATAGTAGTAATTTGCTGCCGTTTTGTATTTAGATTCAACATTGAGTATTTCATGGAAACTTTTACTGGCATTGGTATAATCCCTGGTTGAAAAATAACTATACCCTTTTTTGAAATAATACTCCGATACCTCCTCATTGGTGAGGTAACTGATATCGGCCTTCTCAAAATAGCTAACAGCCTGCTTATACTTTTTTTGTTTGTATAAAATTTTTCCGGCATTAAAATAGGCTACCTTGGTTTTTAAACTTTCAGGGTGCTTTCGGATAAATGCAACAAGTTCTTCTTCGGCATCGGGGTGAAAAAGTTCGGCTCCGCTCAGCGCACTGTAATATTCAGCATTCATGCGGTTATTGACTTCAACAACTCTGCTGTCGGCCAGGTATCCCGAGAACACCTCTCGTGCCGCACTGTATTTTTCCTTCAGAAATAATTCATAACCCAGCTGGTACTTTTTATCAGGATTATAAAAACTTTCCTGCTGCTGGGCACTTACAGCCAGCGGCCAGGAAAGCATGAATAATAAAGCCAGTTTTGTTTTCGACAACCAGTTGTTTTCCATTTTATTACACACAATTAGGGATGTTGGCAAAATTACTCCTTACAAACGGAAATACTTTTGCGATTATTACCACCCGCTCTCAATTTATGAACATGATACTGGTGAAAACTCTTTGTTTATCGTGTTGTGATACCATGCCGGTCACATTGGTATAAACCTTCTCTTTACCCGGGCCATGGCCGGATAGGGCCGTTAACAATGTCATGCCGACATACCGGGGATTCTATACACATCCTAGTGAATCATTTAGTAAGTTTGCAACCTCAGACGTCAGTTCAGATCATGTATATATTAAAAATTAAGGGCAGAGCCAAAATCCCCGACTATGTTCAGTTGCGCGACGATAATTTTACATTACTGGCTTATTTCAGAGTGGATCGTCCCGAAAAGGCTTTGGCTAAATGCGGGCTGAAAGAGCAGGAGGAAAAGCTGAAATCCCTTATTGATGAGATTCCCTTTGGTAAAGTAATGAAATTGGAAATATAACAGTTGTAAATTGAAGTTCCCATGACCGATGAGCTTATAATCAAACTTGAGGGTGCCAGTATTTTTCAAAAGAAGAATTTAATCCTAAGCAATGTTAATTTAGCGGTTAACAAGGGAGAGTTTGTTTACCTTATTGGCAAAACAGGTTCGGGTAAAAGCAGCCTGCTAAAGGTCCTTTACGGAGATATCCGTTTTACTCAGGGCGAAGGGTCTGTTGCCGGATACAATCTCAGGAAATTGAAAACCCGCGAAATACCCTTCCTGCGCAGAAAACTCGGTATCGTTTTTCAGGATTTCCAGTTGCTTACCGACCGGTCGGCACGTGAAAACCTGCAGTTTGTTCTTAAAGCTACGGGTTGGCGCGATAAAAATAAAATCGATGAAAGAATCAATGAAGTTTTAGGTAAAGTAGGGCTGGGTACAAAAGGTTTTAAAATGCCTCATGAACTGTCGGGCGGTGAGCAACAGCGCCTCGCCATCGCAAGAGCTCTTTTAAATGACCCTGACGTAATACTTGCCGATGAACCCAGCGGTAACCTCGATCCGGAAACATCGAATGAAATTATGAATCTGTTTTTTGAAATCAGCAAAAGCGGCCGTGCCGTTGTTATGGCTACCCATAATTATTCGCTGTTTGAGCATTATCCGGCACGTATTGTAAAATTTGAACAGGGGAAGGTTATCGATCAAACCAATCAAAACTGATCAAACAACCCTTTGCCGCTGGTAAAAATCAGGTTTAAAAGTTTTTGTGCATTAATATCATTCGAAAAGTTTTCATTCAGGATTCGTTCCCTGGTTTTGATCTCATTAGGTTTAAATTCCATTTCCATCAACTGCAGGATCTTCGACCTCATTTCGGCTGCCGTAGAAGTAACCTCACAAAGCATCTCCAGTCCTGTATTTTCAACCATCATCGGATTCACTACAGCGAACCGGCCATTGTACAATGCCGACAGCAGCTTCAGCTTTATTCCTGTAGGTTGAAATGTTGGCAGTACATTGATATGAGCGTCATGAATAAGCTGATGAATCTGTTTCGTGGTAAGGTCACTGATTAAAGTAATATGATTTCGTTTAGAAACTGCATTTCGAAGTTCCTTTGAGGGGCGTGAGCCAGCGACAATCAACGGTACTTTAAGCTGATTGTAAACTTCGTTTACCAGGTAAAGCGCCGCTTCATTGTTTTCACCAATAGCCAGATTGCCATGATAAAAAGTAAAATTACCCTTGCCGGGAGAGATATTAATATTTTCGTTTGAATGAAATGCCGGAATATAATAGGCATTTCCATATTTTGAATCGAAGTGAGCTGTATCATTTCGGGATATGGCAGCAATAACCTGGGCATGTTGTAATATCGGTTCGAAGGCATCCAGTTTGGTGGCTTCATTATAAAAGTAATATCGTTTAAAAATATTGCTTTCAACTTTTGCCAGGCTCCGGTAATAATCGAATTCTACATTGTGAGTACGAACAACCTTAAACCGGCTTCGCAGTTGATCATCCTGAAGTATATTACATGTGTGCAATCCTTCAAACAGTATCGGATAATCATCCTGCAAAAGGTTATCGAGCAGTTCCTGCGAACTCCTCGATAATACAATGTATGGCAGCTTCATAAATAATTGCGACTTGGAAACGTTCCTGGAGTAGTAATGAACCGATGAACAATATTTTTCAAGTGCAACGGCCTTTTCCCTTCCATACTGAAAACAATGAAGATGAACGCCAATTCCTAATTTATGTAAAGCCTTTACTTTATAAAAAACATCAATCACACCACCGTAGTTTGGTGGGTAAGGCACGTCAAAACTGATGATGTGAATATGTTTATTTTTTAAGCTCATGAATCAGATCAGGAAATTTTTTCGATTCTTCATTCCAGTTTAATTCCATTGCAGCTCTTGCCGTATTGTTTTTCCATCTTGCATATGATACGGAATCAGAAAACACCTGGTTTATCACCGCTGCTATAGCTTTTGGATCATGTGATGGAATAAATGTCCCTACATCATAAGTGGTTATTATTTTCTCGAGCTCTGGCAACCGGCTCGACAACACGGGAATTCCGGCATGAATGTAATCAAAAATCTTGTTGGGCAAACTATACCGGTAGTTAAGACTCAGGTCCTTGTCAAAAGTAAATCCCAGGTCGCTGATCATGGTATACTCCATCATCGATTCATAAGGCATCCTGGGAAGGAAGATTACTTTATCCGTCAGCCGTTTTTTGTCGGCCAGCTTTTTAAGGTCGGCCATAACATCACCTCCGCCAAGTAAAATTAAAATCATGTTTTCGACAAACTCCATAGCCAGCAAGGCCTCTTCGGCTCCCCGCTGTACGTTGATTCCCGAGCCCTGTAAAATCAGTAATTTTTTACCGGCAGGTAAACCGAGTTTCTTTTTTTGAAGTTCTATGTCGAAGTTTCTTTTTTCAGGCACCAGTTTTACCGGTACATTTCTGACCACAATAATTTTTTTGTTATATTTTTTCGAATAAATCCCGGCAATAGAATCATTCACGGTAATAATGATCTTTAATCGAGGGAAAATAAATTTCTCCACGCTTTCCCATACCTGCTTTACTGCAGGCCTGTTTTCAAGCTCCGGTACACCGGTAAAATATTCGTGGCTGTCGTACACCAGTAGGTTACGTCGCATCAGCGAGGCTAAGTAATTTGCCGGTAAGGTATCGAGGTCGTTCGAAAATAGCAGGTCTGCTTTTTTAAAAAGAAGGAAAAAAAACAACCTGAAGTTATATGCAGCATAAAAAAGCGGCCCTTTTTCAAACCACAGCTTAAACCGGTAAACCCCGTATGGTCTTTCTGCCACCTGAAGGCTAGAACCTAATTGCCGGCCAACCAGTATTACGTCAAACCCCTGCGACTGCAATTGCAAACAGGTGCGATGAACTCGCTGGTCGGTGACCAGATCGCTGGTTGCCGATACAATAGCTAAAGGGGCCTTGTTCATAGGGGTATTGCTCCGGCTCTTCATTTAAAGCCGGCAAAGTTATGAAAGAGATAACGGCTTTTAATTGTTTTTCATTGTTTTGGAAGATGTAATAACATAATTATTCACCCTGATTTTAGATCCCGGGAGTGGTCATTTGTTTGCATGCGCGTCCAGCATCCATTCATTTTTACGATATTTGCCACTGGCTTACCTGTTTACAGCCAATCTTCCATATGCCCTCCAAAGAGTTGTTTCAATCCATTAGTCTGTCTAATTACCGCTTGGCTCTGTTCCCGTTCTTGTTTCACCTGGCTCGTTTTTAAATCAAGGCGGGCCATTTAATCAAACATACTATATGCCTCATTTAAAATTTACAACCCTCGGGCAGTTCATCATTGAACGGCAGGCCGACTTCCCATATGCCAAAGGCGAATTATCGCGGCTCTTACGTGATATTGGTATAGCTGCCAAAATCGTTAACCGTGAGGTGAACAAAGCCGGACTTATGGATATTCTGGGCGATATGGGAACATCGAATGTTCAGGGAGAGCAGCAAAAAAAGCTGGATGTTTATGCCAATGAGCAGTTTATTTCGGCTCTCAGTTCAGGGGGCGAATGTTGCGCTGTAGCCTCGGAGGAAAACGAAGAACTGGTACCCATTTCGAGTGAAGTTTCAAAAAACGCCAAGTATGTTGTTTGTATCGACCCGCTCGACGGCTCTTCAAATATTGATGTAAATGTTTCCATTGGTACCATTTTTTCCATCTACCGGCGTGTAACTTTGAGCGGGCCAATCCTGCTTGAAGACTTTTTGCAAAAGGGAACCGAACAGGTTGCCGCGGGGTATATAATTTTCGGTTCGTCAACCATGCTCGTTTATACTACCGGACGTGGTGTCAACGGTTTTACACTTGACCCTTCCATAGGTGAATTCTGTTTGTCGCACCCCGACATGAAAGTTCCGCGCAAGGGGAATATTTACTCCGTCAATGAGGGAAATTATGTGCATTTTCCCGAAGGTGTCAAGCAATATATCAAATACTGCCAGGTAGAGGATGCGGCATCCAAAAGGCCCTACTCATCGAGGTATATAGGTTCGCTGGTTGCCGATTTTCACCGGAATATGCTTAAAGGCGGTATATTTATGTATCCGGCAACGGCAAAATCCCCGAAAGGGAAATTACGGCTTATTTATGAATGCAACCCCCTGGCATGGATCGTTGAACAGGCCGGAGGTAAAGCTTCCGACGGACATAACCGTATCCTTGATATACAACCATCGTCGTTACATCAGCGAACGCCACTTTTTATCGGTTCAACCGAAATGGTTAGCCAGGCAGAGGAGTTTATGTCGAAGTATATGAACAAGTAACCATCCGCTTTCGCGGATAATAATTCAGGAAATAGTACTTTTGCCATGGAGTTACGGGCAGGATTTTATCCGGGCCCGCTTCCGTGTTTTATGATATTGCAAAATGGTTGACCCAATTGGACTTTAATTACATATTCAACCTGTATAAAGGGAGCGGCGAAGTTCAGCGACTGATGAAACATCTCCAGGGTCCCGCTGCGGGCCCGGTACGCATGCAGGGCATGACAGGCTCTATGCCTCCGCTGATAGCGGCTGCCTGTTATAACATCAATCCGGCCCGGTTTATTTTTGTTATGCCCGATCGGGAATCTGCGGCCTATTTTTTAAATGACTTTGAAAATATACTTGGTGAAAGGTCGGCCCTGTTTTTTCCGTCCAGCTTAAAAAAGCCATACAATTTCCCGTTTATCGACAATAATAATGTATTGCTCAGAGCGGAGGTATTAACGCATTTAAGTAAAAACGTAAAGCCGCTTCCGGTAGTTACTTATGCCGAAGCTTTCCATGAGCGGGTAGTAACCCGAAAAGCCCTGATTTCAAATACTGTTGAAGCACGTGTTGATGAAGCGCTATCGGTTGATTTTATTATTGAATTCCTGAACGAAAACGGATTTGAACGAATCGATTTTGTGGATGAAGCGGGCCAGTATTCAGTCCGTGGCGGAATTGTAGATATATTTTCATTTGCCAATGAACTGCCTTACAGGATGGAGTTCGACGGCAACCGCGTTGAATCAATTCGTGTATTCGATCCCGTTACACAATTGTCGGAACGAAACATGAATCATATTACCATTATACCCAATGTACAGGGGAAAATGGTTCAGGAAGAACATCAGTCGTTTCTGGAATTTTTACCGGCCGATACCATTATCTGGATGCGTGACCCGGCAACCTCCATGGAAACCATGCAGGCAGGTCTCAAAAGAATGATTGAGTCGGAAAATGTACCTGATGTTGATGATGAGGATACGGTTCGTCTGCCCGGTAAACCCGAATCGGTATTCGATCCGGTTAGCACGGTAACATCCCTACTTAAATCGTTCCGTGTTATTGAAACAGGAAATCAAACTTATTTTGAACCGGTTGAAAAAATAATTTTTGATTCAAAACCTCAGCCATCTTTTAACAAGAAGTTTGATATTCTGGGAAAGACATTCTTTCAGAATTCATCTGAGGGGATAAAAAACATTATTTTCAGCGACACGGCTAAACAGATTGAAAGGATATATGCCATTTTTAATGATATCAACATTGAACCAGCAAGGCCCGGAGAAAAAATTGAGTTCACGCCCATTCTTTTATCATTGCACGAAGGGTTTATTGACCGGGGATTAAAGTTAGCCTGCTACACCGATCATCAGATATTCGACAGGTATCACAGGTACCGGTTGCGGCGCAACTACAGCAAAAACGAAGCACTTACATTAAAAGAAATTTATTCGCTCAAGCCGGGTGATTATATAACGCATATCGATCATGGCGTTGGAAAATTTGCCGGGCTTGAAAAAATTGATGCCAACGGAAAAACACAGGAAGCCATCAGGCTGGTGTATAAGGATAACGATATATTATATGTTAGCATTCATTCACTACACAGAATCGCCCGCTTTTCGGGAAAGGAGGGGCACGAGCCAAAGTTAAATAAGCTTGGTTCGCCCGCATGGGCAAACTTAAAGGCAAAAACAAAAAAACGGGTTAAAGACATTGCCAAAGACCTGATAGCATTGTATGCCAAACGACGGGCAAAGGCCGGATTTGCGTTCAGTGCCGATAATTATTTACAGAATGAACTGGAGGCCTCATTTATTTATGAAGACACACCGGATCAGATAAAATCAACAGCCGATTTTAAAAAGGATATGGAAAAGCCCTATCCAATGGATCGTTTGATTTGTGGCGATGTGGGATTTGGTAAAACCGAGGTTGCCATTCGTGCCGCGTTTAAGGCGGTTAACGACAGCAAGCAGGTTGCCGTGCTGGTTCCTACTACCATACTCGCATTGCAACACTATAAAACATTTACCGATAGGTTAAAAGAATTCCCGTGTACCGTTGATTATCTCAACCGGTTTAAGTCATCTGCCCGCCAGCAGGCTACCATTACTGCGGTTAAAGAAGGTAAAGTAGATATTATCATTGGTACACACCGGTTGTTGAGTAAGGATATTCAGTTTAAAGACCTGGGATTACTCATCATTGACGAGGAACAGAAATTCGGAGTCGCTGCCAAGGAAAAACTTAAAGCGCTGCGTGTTAATGTCGACACCTTAACACTTACCGCAACACCTATTCCACGGACCTTACAATTTTCGCTTATGGGCGCCCGTGATTTGTCTATTATAAACACGCCGCCGCCAAACCGGTACCCTGTTACAACCGAAGTTCATACATTTAACGAAAAGCTTATTCGTGAAGCAATTACTTATGAAGTATCGCGGGGCGGACAGGTATTTTTTATTCATAACAGGGTTCAGGACATACATGGTATTGCCGATATGGTTAAGCGTTTATGCCCGGGAGTTAGCGTTGGTGTAGGTCATGGCCAGATGGATGGCGCCATGCTTGAAGATGTTTTACTTAAGTTTATTGAAGGAGATACCGATGTGCTGGTGGCAACTACCATTATAGAATCGGGTATAGATATTTCAAATGCCAATACCATCATTATTAACCAGGCACATCATTTCGGCTTGAGCGACCTGCACCAGATTCGCGGCAGGGTAGGAAGGTCAAATAAAAAGGCCTTTTGTTATCTGCTGGCGCCACCGCTGAGTGTGCTCACTCCTGAAGCCAGGCGCCGCTTAAAAGCTATTGAAGAATTTTCGGATCTGGGAAGTGGATTTAACATTTCGATGCGCGACCTTGATATAAGAGGTGCCGGTAACATGTTAGGTGGCGAGCAGAGTGGTTTTATTTCGGAGATTGGATTTGAAATGTATCATAAAATTCTTGATGAAGCCATCCGTGAATTAAAAGAAAATGAATTCAGTGATCTTTTCGAACAGGAGCAGACCGCGTCGGGGTTTGTTGACGACTGTCAGATTGATACTGATCTTGAAATTTTAATTCCATCCTATTACGTAAGCAATATTACTGAACGGTTGAATATTTATAAGGAAATAGATGATTTGAATAAAGAGGAGGAGCTGGTTACTTATTTGCGTAACCTTCGTGACCGCTTCGGCCCTGTACCGGGCGAAGTAGACGAATTGATGAATGCAATAAGGCTGCGATGGAAAGGTAAGCAGCTGGGGCTGGAAAAAATCATTTTAAAGGGGGGTATCCTTAAAGGATATTTTGTTGCGAAACCCGAGTCGTCATTTTACCGTTCGGGTGTTTTTTCCGAGCTAATCGCCTATATTCAGGCTAATCCGTCGCGGATAAAAATGAGTGAAAAAGGGGGGAAGCTTTCAATTTCGTTTTCGGGAATCAGGTCGGTGGCCGCGGCCAACCGGATTTTCGACGATTTGATAAGCCAGGTGGTGAAAAACAAATCGGTTCCTGTAGTTTAAAACAGGAGTTTTTCATTTAAACTCCAAATTGATTCAGGTGATGATCGAAGTGCTTCCAGGTTGCCACCGACCATTCGTCCATGGTCATTTTACCGAAATAGGGATGTGGGTTCCTGGTGATTGAAGAAGCATCAAACTTTTTAACGGCTTCAATCAGAATATTACGTGCTTCTTCAAAATGAGGATCATTTTTTATTATAAACTCCCTGGCTGTGGGAAGATTTTTACCATATGGCTTTTGAGTCAGCAACTGCCTTTTCAATAATCTTCCAAAAAATTTTCCCTAAAAAATTTGTTTTCAGATGCTATTAACCTTGAGCAACAATGATTTGCGCATGCGGATATGT
>CAZPKJ010000050.1:0-16442 GCA_964587075.1 uncultured Flavobacteriaceae bacterium
TATAACCGGAGTTTGAAATACGGTCGATGAGCCGCAATGAATTCCCGGCTATTTCGAAGTTGAATCTCAGGTAAACAAAATCTTTGATACGGTTTTGTTCCTGAGAATTGTATATGTAAGTGTATCTCCCGTTGGTGATAAAGTTCTGACGGTAATAATTTTTTAATTTTTCATCGCCCACCGAATCCAGTTGGGCCTGAAAGGTCGGGCTCTTATTAAAATTTGAGTAATTGATTTCAGCCGGATAAACATAATGCCGTTTGTAATTACTTTCCCTGAATTCAATACCACCCGATAGCAGCAGTAAGTTCCGTTCGTATTCCTGCCGGTTCTGATAGTTATAGGTTATTCCGAATAACGTTACGGGGTTCGACGACCGGTTGCTGTTATATTTTCGTATGGGCCACAAAAACCGCGGCACACGTATGGTGATTTCAGGCCCAAGTTCATAGGTATTTAAAAGATAGGGCTCATCTTTGGTATCGGATGGGTTAAGCACATCGGGTATCGATTCGCCTTTGGCTTTCAGTTTTAATTCAAAAGACTCGGCACCCCTGAACACATTTTTATTGCGGTAGGTGAAGTTGAAGCCGACACCAAAATTTCCGCCGTTGTGTGTGCCCTCAAGTTCCACTTTATAGTCCTGCCTTGGTGAAGGACTAAGCAGAATGATACTGTTCAGCCAGTTTCCCTTTAATGTGTCGCTCTGGTCTTTTTCGAATTTAATGTTAACAAAGCGGAACAGCGAGAGATTGGCCAGTCCCCGATACGTGTAATCGGCATTGTTTATCTTATATAAACTTCCTTTCTCGAAAAATATGCGCGGGGCCAGCGATTCGGGTTTGAACTGCAGTTTGCCTGGCCCCGATAAAAAATAGTTGTTTTTATACACCAAGGTATCGGCAGGTGGTTCATTGCTTTTGGCCAGCGGATCGTAGTCGGTGTGAACAAATACATTATTCATCCGGTAAATTCGGTGTCGCCCCGACCAGAGTGTATCGTTTTTATCGGTAGCAGTTCCTGCAATAATAAATTTTACATCGGCCTGGTACGATTTCAAACTGCTATCAATTTCGAAAGAAATGTATTGCTGATTAAATTCATAGTATCCCATGTTCCGCAATAGCCGAGTGACCCTTTCGCGTTCATCGGTAAAACTCGAAGTTTTGTAATTGCGACCTGTTTTGAGAAGTGAATTCGCGGTATCACTCATTACAACCTGTTCTACCACTACATCACTGATTTTATATTCAATATTCCTGATGTGGTAGGCACGTCCGCTGGTGATGTTGTAAATTACATTGGCTCTTTTCCGCTTTTTAAAGAGGGTGGTATCGGTTACAACAGCATTGAAATATCCCTCATTCTGCATATAAAGTTCTAATTGATCGCGCGATTTATTAGTGAGTGTTGCATCGAGCACTACTGGTTCCTCCCCGATGGTTTTTTTCACCCAGCGCTTAAACCCCGTTGGTTTCCCCTGGTTAGCCAGGTTGTAAACACCCAGGTGAAAACGGAACAATCCAAGTATCTTACGGTTGGGTTTCTGTTTTATGATTGCTTTTGCTCCGGCCGACAGCTCCTCTTTATCGCTTTTGATCACATTTTTATTCAGCAGGTATGCATCGGGACCGAGGTCTTTCACAGGACTGCATGCGCTGAGCGAGCAGACAACAACTAGAAATGAAATAGCCTTTCTAAAAAACCTCATATGCATTCAAACCAGAATCTTTTTCTCATAACCGTCACACAGGCAAACAAGATGCCAGAGCCTCAGCAAAAATACTATTAATTAACTTTGACCCTTTGCGTCAATATAAAAGAGATTTTAAGGTCATGATAAAAACGATCTCAAAGAGGTTGGTTCAGGAGTTCAGACAGCTGCATCAGCATAAGTTTCGCGAATCGACGGGATTGTTTATTGCCGAAGGTGAAAAAGTAGTGGGCGACCTGATTGATTCGGGGCTCGAAATACAACTGGTTGCGGGCACTGCTGATTACCTGGCATTGATGAAAGCGAAGCTGCAATCGGTTGAACAGGTTGAATGTTCAACGGTTGAGCTGACGCGTTTGAGTTTATTGAAAACTCCAAACAAGATTATTGCAATAGCCCGGCAGCCTGCATGGCCCTCATTACAGTTCAGCGACCCAAAAGGAATGTACCTGGTTCTGGATGGAATCCGTGACCCGGGGAATATGGGTACATTAATCAGGACCGCCGAATGGTTTGGTGTACAGGCCGTAATTTGTTCGCCCGATTGTGTCGGGCACTGGAACCCCAAAGTGGTTCAGGGTGCCATGGGCTCCCTCTTCAGGCTTCCGGTTTATGATATGCCTCTGGAAACATTGCTGGACGAAGCTAAAAAAGCGGGCATAAAAAGTATTCTTGGCGCTGTAATGGATGGTGAACCGATCAATAACCTCCGTTTGCCAGAATATCCGGTTTTAATGATTATTGGCGCCGAAGCAACGGGACTATCGGCGCAAGCCAGGCAGGCACTTACTCACGCAGTTACTATTCCATTATATGCATCGGCTGAGGGTGGTCCCGATTCACTGAATGCTGCTGTGGCGGGCGGAATCATTATGCACCAGGTATCACAAATGCAAAAAGGCCGGCAATAAGAGCCGGCCCCGGTTGATATCAGATGTTCACTATTAATTTAACTTACTGGGTACCACCATGTTGAATTCCGGGATTCGCACATAAAAGAGTTTCTTGTCGCTTACCCGTTCCATCAGGTAGGTACCGTGCATTTTGCCGATTTCGGTATTGAGGTTGCATCCTGAAACATAGCGGTAGGTTTCACCCATACCCAGGTATGGTTGTTCTCCAACCACACCTTCTCCCTCAACTTCCCGGCGGCTGTTGTCGCTGTCGACAATGTACCAGTGACGGCGTTTCAGTCGTACCGTTTCACCGCTTTCGTTATGAATGGTAATCCGGTATGCAAAAACAAAATGCGACTGGGAGGGATTGCTGTGCGTGGGCTGATAAAACGTTTCAACGCTGACTTTAATTCCTGCAGTAACTTCGGTAATCATGATAGGGATTTATATTTTGGTTTGCACCATTACATACTCAAAAGTAAAAATGTTAAAATTGAATTGCCGTTAAATTTGACCAATCACATTATTTTTTAGGTGAACTTACTGTAAATGAACACTGAAAAAGCTCACAGGTTACCGGCTTGAAATCCTTCTGATGCCAATTAACTGGTCGTACCGGCTGCCCACCGGTCTGAAATAAACCAAAATGGTATAGTCATTCTCTGTTTCATAATGACTGCCCTCAACAACGGTTTCATCGGCAATTTGTGATCCATCGGTTAGAAAGGCATACTGATAATCGTAGTACCCCTGTTTCAGGTAGAGCACCTTTTCATATACGCCCTCATCGTAATTATAAATCATTTGCGATGCCGGTGAAGCCCGCCAGTCGGTGAGCGCACCAAATACATAAAAATTCCCATTGGCCAGAATATCATGTTTGAGTGTAAACTTTACATGAACATATTCACTGTCGTAATGGCTGTCGTTACCATCCTGGTTCCTGATAAGGAATTTGCCATTGATGTCGTTTTCGGTCACATAGCGACCAAACGAACGGCTGATGGAGGGCTGTAAAACTATGGTGTATCCATCGGTCGCCCGGATAATATCTTTCACAAACTGGGTATAAACCCGAAGTGTTCTAGCGTCGAAGGTTCTGAATTCGTTGCCGGCATTAAAAGCGTTTTCGCCATCATAACTATAGTCAAGTTCATGATCTTTAAGAAAGAGGGGCTTTAAGCCGGTAATGACATTGTCCCAACGGCTGTTTTGGCGGATTACCACCTTTATTTCCTCAAAAGGGTTGGATACCTGCAGGCCCCGGTAAGATACCGCAAAATCGATTTCCTGTTTTGAATTGCGGTCGCTCACGATTGTTGCGCGCTGTACGGTTGCATTAATAACAACTTTAGGTTGAACCATCACCAGTCGACGGGTAATCACCGGTTCATCGGGTTTGCCTTCCTCGTAAACTTTTAAAATATAGTTTCCCGAAAGGTAGGGTATCACTTCCCTTCCGGGGATTTCCTGAACGTAATGTGTATAAGGTTGAATTGTGTTGAATGACTGCCGGTAGTTGATAATACGGTCCTCTGTAAATCCCGACAAATACTCATGGGGAAGTATATTGGATGGGTTCCAATGAATCAGTGTGTAATAGTAATATTTGAAATCGGCATCCAGGTCATCGAACGACAGAACCAGTTTTTCATTCCCACCCAGTTCAAGTACCGGTTCTGAAAGTTGCAGGTCTTTAAGTTCAAAAACAACCGTTTTGATATTTTCCCTGTAAATATAGTTTTCGTAACGGATATAACCTTCCCTGAAATAATCGGATGTATCCTGGGCCGTTAGCTGGAGGGCCAACAATAAAAACAGTTTGGTGAATAAAATGCCGGATTTATTCATCGGGATTAAACGGCTTCGGAAGCTATCATCTCCGCGAAAGCGGTTTCCCACTCCTGCTGCAGACGTTCAAGCTGTTCTTCGATAGATTTTATAGTATTACCTGTTTCAATAACTTTGGTGCTGTCGGAATAAACTTCGGGGTCGGCCAAAAGTAATTCTGCTTCATGCTTCATTACCTGCAGCGATTCTATTTGCGATTCGAGTGTCTTAAGCAGGTTTCCAAGTTTTTGTTGTTGTTTTTTCTTCTCTTTTGATTCCTTGCTTTCCAGGGAATTTTCCTTTTGCTTAACAGGACCGGCTTTTACAGGCGCGGGGGGTTTAACCAGGGAGCTTTCAATTTGCATTCGTTCTTTCCATGCTTCAAATTCGGCATAAGTACCCGGGTATTCCTTTAATTTTTTGTCTTCAATATACCAGATCTTATTAGCTATCTCAGCAAGGAAAAACCTGTCGTGTGAAACTACAATATAGGAACCTTTAAATTGTTGCAAAACTTTAATCAAAACGTTCACCGAATGGATATCCAGGTGGTTGGTAGGTTCATCGAGCAACATGAAGTTGGCTTTGGTGAGAATGGTTTTGGCGAGAGCGACTCTCGACTTTTCGCCACCCGAAAGCACCCTGATTTTTTTAAAAACGTCGTCTCCTTTAAACAGAAAAGCACCCAGTAATGTCCGCAAAGTAGTATCGCTCTGGTCGGGTGCACACAGTTGCAGTTCACGCAACAAATCATTTTCGAGGCCGAGGCTTTCAAGCTGATGCTGTGCGTAAAATGCTTTTACCACGTTGTAGCCGGGCTCATATTTGCCTTCGAATGGTTCACTCTCATCAATCATTCTGAGCAGGGTGGATTTTCCTTTTCCATTGGCACCGATCATGGCAATTTTGTCGCCACGGTTTATGGTTACCTGAGTGTCGTGAAAAATTTCAAGGTCTTTATACTTTTTGCTTTTTACATCGAGTGATGCAATGATTTTACCCGGTTGGGTATTAAAGCTAAAGCTTACATTTATAGTAGCGGCAGGCGAGTCCACATCGCTGATCCTTTCAATTCTCTCCAATGCCTTAATTCGCGACTGAACGGCTTTGGCTTTGGATGCCTTGGCCCGGAAGCGCTCAATAAACCGTTCCTGTTGTTTGATGTTTTTTTCCTGGTTCTTAAACTGGTTGTGCTGCAGCTCTTCGGCAAGTGCCTTAGCTTCCATAAAAAAGGAATAATTTCCGCTATAGGTTGTAATTTTTCCGTTAGCTATTTCAGCGATTTTATTTACCACGCGGTCGAGGAAAAAACGGTCGTGCGAAACAATAACTACGGTGCCCTCATAGGAATCGAGATACTCTTCAATCCATTCAATAGATGGCAGGTCGAGGTGGTTGGTCGGTTCATCGAGCAGGAGAAGATCGGGTTTACCCAATAATATTTTGGCCAGCATGACCCGCATCCGCCAGCCACCCGAAAATTCATTCAGCGGGCGCTGAAGGTCGCTGGTTGAAAACCCCAGGCCTTCAAGAACTGATTCAGCCTTTGACTGAATATTATAACCATCGAGTGCATCAAATAACGACTGTGCATCGTGGAGCCGGTGTAAAATGGATTCGGAGTGATCGGTTTCGAGCTTATGGAGCAACGACTCAATTTCGGCGCTCAGTTTATTTTGCTGTTCAAAGGCTTCCATGGCCACCAGCAGGATCGAATTTTTTGATTCGTATGACAGCAGGTCCTGATTTAAAAAACCGATAGTTAAATCTTTCCGCCTGGTAATTTCTCCTTCCGACAGCCGGTATTCGCCATTGATAATTCGAAGCAGTGTCGACTTGCCGGTACCATTATCACCAATCAGCCCGATTTTTTCGTTCGGTTTAATATGCCATGATGTATCCCGGTACAAATAGCGTGAACCGAATTCGAAACTTATGTTATTTAATACGAGCATAATTTATAAAAGAGCCGCAAAGGTAATGAAAATCGGCGTGTCACATGGCAATGAAGGTACTGTACAGGTGCTGCAGATAGGCCCGGGCGGTATCGCGGCACGTCTGTTCGCCTTCAAAAATTTCATACCCGGGTTCAAAAGGAATAATGACCGTTTCCCGTTCATTTTTCCAGGTGATGGCCATATCCAGTGAAAGGTATACAAAACTGTTCCTTTCGGGATCGGTAATGCTTACGCTCCACTTGAATGCTGTGTCGGGTATTTGCAGCTGATTCAGAAGGGTAGGGGCCACATCATGCTGGTTGGCCAGTGTTTGAATTTGTTTGCCCCGAAACTCGTTACGTAGTGCCGCACTGTAGATAAGCAGCGGAATACGGCGCGAAGCAGGGTCAAAATAATCACGGTTTAGTGGTAACCTGTGACCGTGATCGGCCATGATTATAAATACCGTGTTTTGAAACCAGGCACTCTTTGACGCGGCTTCAAAATAGTCGCCAAGGCATTTGTCGGTATACCATGCCGATTTTTTAAACAGTTCGGGCTCTGACTGAAGATTGAACGGAGTAGCGATTGGCACTTCAAAAGGTTCATGTGTACTTAGCGTGAGTAAAGTTGAAAAGAATGGCCGGGTACTTTCAGCCATATCTTTCAAGTGCTTTTCAAATAAATAACCGTCGTGAACACCCCACTTGCTGTTTCTTTGACCGGATGGAAAATCATCGATGCTGATTATTTTATGGAAACCCGAATTAATAAGGTAACTGTTCATATTTGCGAAGCCCGTTTCGCCACCATAATAAAAAGAGTTGGTGTACCCGTAATTTTTCAATGTTGCTCCCAGCGAGGGCAGCGAAGCAACCTTTGCGGGAAAGCGGATGATTGAATTTTTAGGTTGCGACGGAAAACCGCTCAGCACCGATACCAGCGCCTGATCGGTACGAAAACCCGATGAGTAAATGGATGAAAATAAAATTCCATTCGATGCAAGCCGGTTAAAATTTGGCGTCACTCCCTTTATCCCGCCGAGAGGTTCAATAATGTCGGCTGTCCAGCTTTCGAGCAGAATAATAATCACATTGGGTTTATGGCTGAAATTAAAAAAAGCAGTAGTATCGTTCAAACTTTTATGCAGTAGCTCCGCTGTAATTTTTTGCGCCGAAACGGAGTCGGTGAAGTGGTAAGGATTTTTTTCCGTCAGCCCCGACTGTCTCAAATTGTGACCCAGGTACCAGACCGGATTGATAGCTGCCTGGTTTAGTTTTGGATGTAACGAATAAACGGCAGCCGACTCATTGACCGGGATAAGTTGTAGCCCGCCCCGGAGTGCTATAACCACAACAGGTACCAATAGTGCCATCGAAATAATTCCTGACACAACTGAATCTTCAATTTTATTGGCAACATGAATTACTCCTTTCCGGAATATCCGGTATAGCAAAACTGAAAATGTTGTTAAGCCGATGGTAACCCCCAGCAGCATGATATTGGAGGCGGATGCCAGCATCTCTTTGGGGTTTGCTAAAAACGACACTGCACGGTTGTTAATCAGGGTGCCCCAGTACTGATATACAATCATGTTGGCAACACAAATAATCAAAGCCGCCGGAATTATTAGTGCGTAATAAATGTGGAGGCCCTTAATAAAAAACGAATGGTTGCCTGCTATTTTTAACAAGTAAAGCAACACAGGAATTACCACCAGATAAGATGCTACAGAAAGGTCGAGCCGGTAACCGGCTGCCAGGCTGGTTAAAATTTCGCTGACCGGTATACTGTTGTCAAAAGGCAACAGCATCATTAAGAAAGCCGCTTTGAAAGCTATAAAAAATAACAACCAGAATAAATAGTGACGCAAAAAAAAGGATATCGTGTTGCGCATTTTTTATAGTGGCAGCAGCTGTCCGCTACCTGTTATGTTGGTTGTAATACTTGCCGGTGATCCCTTATAATATACATCACCATGGTATTCTATATCGACACCCAGTTCCATAAGGGCACTTACTTCGCAATCGCCGGTACTTTTGGTAGTAACGTATGTGTAGTTGCTGTTAACGGCAGCGGCTTTTACATAACCATTGCCTGCGGTATAAATATAAAACACGCCGGCATTTCCACTTGCAATGATATCGGCCGGACCGGTATGCAGTTTGAACCGGGCCTCGTTACAGTTGATAATAAAATTCATAATTCCGGTTCCGTTCCAGCTATCGACCTGCAGCATTGGAGTTTTTATGGTGTCGGCACAAATAATATTTCCTGATCCCCTGTTTGTAATGTTCGTCAGTTCCATATAATTGATTTCAACTTCAAAGCTGTTTTTGAAATCGCGGAGCCAGTTGCACTTGTTTTCGTTTGATATAAACAATACGCCATTCCGCACTTCGGTTTTTATGCCATCCATCAAATTTTTACCGCAGGTTACATACGCGCCATATCCCGATCCGCGATTAAAAACCACATCAATATTATTATCCATTTCTACAGCAAAAAAATCAGTAAGCGGACGAAATTCGGTAGTTTTGGCGCCGGTGCTGCTTAAACAATTGCACCAGTCATCTTTACTGCATCCCACAAATAAGGTGCTGGTCCATAACATGGCAGCAGCGCATACTATTTTCCTGGGCAGCTTATTCATTTCAGCATTTCGGTAATAAGTTAAAAACTTCAATAATCTCATCAGAATATTTCAATACACTACACTAACTTTTGTGTTTTAATTTCGATTTTCGATATCCCAGTCCAAATTCAAAAAAATCGGCTTTTCCCCAGTGCGACTTTATATGAAAGCAGGCAAACAGGCTCTCATTTATCATGTATCGCATGCCGAACCGGTGATAAAACAGCCCGTCGTCAAGTTTAGAGTAGAGGTAACCGCCCATGTTAATCAGCAGCGATAAATCGGAAATAATCAATTCATAACTACCGTGGATACCAGTTTTTATGGTTTCGAATGAATTGGAGAGCGTTATATTTTTTTCTTCTATCTTCCGGTATATTGAATGATCGTAAAAAATATCAGCTCCCGCACCAAATGCGCTTTTGTGATAATTTTTCCATGCGTGGTTAAACGATAACGAAGCGGCAAAGTAATTTTTTCCGTTAGCGGGATAAACCTGTTTTAACGAAGCGGCACCAAAAAAACTGATATTTTTTTGTTTAATCAGCCTGGGTATCTTTCGTTGTTGCCTTACCACCGGTTTACCAAGGTGGTATGAAACACCCGAAGTAATACTGGCAATGTTCAGTCCGAGATTGGGAATTACAACGCTGCCATTGCTGAAGTGGGTCATCGAAATGCCCCCGTGAAACGAAAGCCGGTTCGAGATATTCAACCGGATGTGAGGTTGTAATATCAACGAAGTATTCAGGCTGGATCCAATAGCAACATTTTTATGATTGTTATCGCTGTCGAAAGTCTTTTCAATAAAACCCAGGCCCCATCCGAATTTTACTCCAAATGCGCCCAACTTTCCTTCGGTAAGCGGAAAATCCATGTATGGGATAAGCGTTATACCGGTGCCCAGTTGTCGGGGATTACCCAGCTCCCAAAAGGCCAGCGAGATACCCATCCCGGGAAACCGGTACAGGTGATGCCAGGACTTGTCGCCGGCAGTATTTTTTGTAATTGCGAATTCAAACCCATTGATTTTATCCTGTTGCAGCGGAACAATCAATGGCCGGTGAGCTATTAAAAAGCCCCGGTGATAACCTGCGGTGGCCGAAAGATTATGCAGCAGGGTATCCTGGCTTACAGCACCGGGCGTAAAAACCAGGCAAATCGAAAGAAGTGTCAGAATTACTTTGTGAATCACACGCAAATATAATGAGCATTTTTATTTTGTTCACCTGAATCATTAGTCGGGTAACCGGCGAGTCATTCAGGTCATCTCAAATTGATTCACATCCAGTACGGTAAGAATCGTTTGTTTACTTTTGCATAAAACCGGAATGAAATGAAGGAGAAACTGGCTGCTTTTGATAGGCTCCTGGGAATCATGGACGACCTTAGGGCACAATGTCCCTGGGATAAGGCCCAAACCATGGAGTCGTTGCGGCACCTGACTATTGAAGAAGTTTATGAACTCACCGATGCTATACTCCAGAGTGACATGGAAGAGGTGAAAAAGGAGTTGGGAGATATCCTGCTGCATATTGTATTTTATGCCAAAATAGCTTCCGAAGAGGGACATTTTGATATTACGTCCGTTATAAATCATGTTTGCGATAAACTGGTACACCGGCACCCGCATATTTATAGTGATGTAAAAGTTGAAAATGCGGGCGATGTTTCCAGAAACTGGGAACAACTCAAACTAAAGGAGGGTAAGAAGTCGGTGCTTGAAGGAGTTCCGCAATCGCTGCCGTCGCTGATAAAAGCCATGAGGATTCAGGATAAGGCCAGTTCGGCAGGATTCGACTGGGAAAAACGGGAACAGGTCCTCGATAAGGTTGAAGAAGAACTCAGGGAATTGCGCCAGGAACTTGTTGCAGGTGATCAGCAGAAGATAAAGAATGAGTTCGGTGACTTGCTTTTTTCGCTGGTTAATTTATCCAGATTTATTGACGTAAATCCTGATGAAGCACTTGAGCGAACCAACCTGAAGTTTATTTCACGTTTCCGTTATTTGGAGGATGCCGCAAGAAGTAAAGGAGTAAGTTTAACCGACATGTCACTGAGCGAAATGGATGTTTTCTGGAATGAGGCAAAGTCGAAGGAACGGTAATGATGTATGTACTAAGCCAGATTTTTTAACCGGAACCGATGTCAGGAATAAAGCTGAACCGCATTTTACTGTTTATGTTATTATTTACCATAAGTGGTAAAGTGACAGCCCAGCCCGATACGGTCCACCACAGTTATTTAAAGAGTTATTTTACTGACAGCAGAGATCTGTTGCTTGCTCCATTTACATGGAAACCCAACGACATTTCATTAGCCGTATTTACAGCTGGATATACTGCATTTTTTATTGTATTTGATGATGATATTCACGATTTATCATTGCGTAACGGATCGCGGGCGGGTCACGAAACAGCATCGTATGCTCTGGCGCCTTTCGGGAATGGCATATATAGCCTGCCGTTATTAGGATTTGTTTATGCAAATGGTACGTTGATGCAGAATGAATATGATAAACAAATGGCATTGCTGGGGTTGAAAACATTTGTGATTAGTGCCGGTGAAGCTACCCTGGTAAAGGCATTGGTAAGGCGGTCGCGGCCGGATGAATCAGGTGGCTCGGGCAGTAATTTTTCAGGCGGGGGCGGCTTTAAGCCATTCTCCGATAACGGTTCGTTTGTTTCGCGGCATGCAACAACTGCATTTGCCCTGGCAGCTGTTCTTTCGAAAGGCTTTGGACAAAAGAAACGATGGGTAACACCCGTTGCCTATACGTTGGCTTCGCTGGTGGCCTTATCGAGGGTTTATGAAAACGAGCACTGGTTTTCGGATGTATTCGCGGGAGCATGCCTCGGGTATGCAACAGGATCGTTTGTGTTTCATTTAAATAAACCGCGTTTGAACCGCATCAGCAAAAACTGACAACTTACTAAAATTTAATATATATGGCATCATTATCCGGACGGGAGGCCCCCGATTTTACACTTTTCAATTCATCGAAACAGCAAGTTCGTTTAAGTGAACTGAGAGGCAAAAAAGTTATCCTCTTATTTTTTCCTGCAGCTTTTACCAGCACCTGCACCAGGGAGCTGTGCGTGGTTCGCGACGATTTGGAAAGCTATAACAGCCTAAACGCCGTTGTTTTTGGCTTGTCGACCGATTCGGTGTATTCACTGGCAAAGTACCGGGAGGAACAGCATTTGAATTTTGAGTTGCTGGCCGACTTTAACAGGGAAGTTTGTAAAATGTACAATTCATTTCATGAGGAATTTAACTATGGGATGCGCGATGTAGCCCGACGGTCGGCTTTTGTGATTGATGAAAATGGGATAGTTATTTACGAAGAAATTATTCAGCAGCCCGGTACCATTCCTGATTTTGAAAAAATTAAAGCTGTTTTGTGATTACCATATTATGGCCAGCGCGGCCCCCAGAATTATTACAACCAGTTTATATAAGTTAAACCGGTGATCGCTGCCCGATTCAAACAGAATGGTAGTAGAAATATGCAGGAATATTCCAATTACAACAGCCATCAGCTGGTTGAAATAAGTACCAATATTCATAAGTTCGGTAACGCTTAAAAATGCACTGAAATATGCACCGGCAGGTGCCATCAACGCGAATATTGCAAGATTCATGATGGCATATTTTTTTGAAATCCCCGACTGAATAAGCATACTGGTTAATGCAAAAGCAACCGGAAGATGGTGCAGGATAATTCCGGTTAATAAAGAGTCATTGTGGTGATGATCGCCAAAGTGTCCCGACAAAGGCATACCTTCCAGGAAGGAATGGATACATAATCCGGCCATCATAGCCAGCGGAAACGTGGCATGCCGGTGCTGATGTACATGGATATGTCCGTGCTCGATTCCCTCCGATATATACTCGAGGATGAGCTGAATAAAAAAACCGGCCAGGATAAAGTAACCGATATTATCAATACCCGAATTAAAAACACCGGGTATCAGGTGGACCATGCTGATTGCAAACAGATAGGCTCCGGTAAAAGCCAGCGATAACTTTAAATAGATTGGATTCGATTTTCGGAATACAAAAAATAACAACCCGGCACCGAATACCATCACAAACATGATTATGGTTTCAAAGAGGGTCATTTTCAGGCTTTCGATGCTATGATCACAAGTCGGGGCGAGGTATTAACATCAAAAGTTTGTAAGTCGTAATTTCCGTATAACTTTTTAATATTCATGCCGGGTTGAAGGTACCTTTCGAAGTCGGCAAGTTCAAGACCAGCCACTTTCTCGGTATAAAAATATTCATTTCCATCGTCACTGAAACGTATTTCCTTAATAAAAAAACCATTCTCAAATTTTCTCTCAATTTTAAACCGTATTGATTCGGCCACTACTTCCTCAAAAGGAACCAGATGATTCTTTACATAATTGGTGTTGAGATAATCGATTACGAAAATACCGTTATGTCGTAACGCATGAATGGCATTTTTGATTGCGGCCTGGTTTTCTTCGTCGCGGTCAAAGTACCCGAAGGACGTGAACAGGTTAAAAACATAATTGAAATCATTTACCCTGAACAGGTGACGCATATCGTGCACAAAAAAGCTGAGATTGTCGTTTTCAAATTGAAGGCAGTGTTTTATGCTCTGTTCCGACAAATCAATCCCTGTTACCACAAAGCCCTTGCTGTTTAAGTACCTCGAATGGCGGCCCCTGCCACATCCCAGATCAAGGATAAAAGCTTTTGGTTCAGGCTTCAGTTCATCAAGAAGATGATCCAAAAACAACCTGGCATCATGCTCGTTCCGGTGACGATATAAAATATGATAGTAAGGTGAGTCAAACCACGATTCGAACCAGGGCATAGTATATTTTTGTTTAGATGCAATAAAGCCGGATGGAGCGTGGCTTACCAGTTTTTAATTTTCCATCCTTTAACACTGTAATACAGAATAAAAGCATAACATGGCACCATCATCCAATAAGCCGATTGCTGCCCAATTGACGGAACATCGGCAAGCCATCCATAAACCAGGGGAAGCAGCGCGCCGCCGGCAATGGCCATAATCAGCAAGGCGGAACCGGTTTTCATGAACTTGCCAAGGCCGTCAATAGCCAGGGGCCAAATAGCTGGCCACATCAGGGCATTGGCCAAACCCAGCAATGCAATGAACATAACGGATGTGTATCCGGATGAATAAATACTGATGAGTGTAAACACAATCCCGGTAACGGCCGACAAAGCAAGCGCCGACGATTGCGAAATATATTTTGGAATGGCTAAAATGCCCAAAATATATCCAATTACCATCCCCGTTAGGGTATATGCTGTAAAGAACTTGGCTTCCGACAAAGGTATTCCAAGCGACTGGCCATAGCTGCCAATGGTGTCGCCGGCTATCACTTCAACTCCTACATAAAGAAAAAGCGCTGCCACGCCCAATACCAGGTTCGGGAATGCCATCACGCTCTTTTTTGAGCCGGATTCAACTGCAGACGAGGTACTATCCGTTTCTGTTTCAATTTCGGGAAGCGGGCTGAGGTAAATCATTAGCGCCAGGCCAACCAGTACGGCAGCCATTATGGAATAGGGCAGTACTACTCGAAGGGCCAGTTCATCGAGGGCTGCCGACTTTGCTGCCGCATCCATGGTCATGAGGCTTTCGGTAAGGTGATCGGCATCAGACAAAACAACAATTCCGAGGATCACAGGAGCCACTACACCGGCCACCTTATTGCAGATTCCCATGATGCTGATGCGCCTGGCAGCACTTTCAATAGGACCTACAATGGTAACATACGGATTGGATGCGGTTTGAAGAATGCTTAAACCGGTTCCGATTACAAACAGCCCGGTTAAAAATATCCAGTAGGTTCGTGTATAGGCTGCCGGTATAAAGAGTAAAGCACCCAGCGACATTACCAGCAGGCCATACATCATTCCTTTCCGGAACCCTGTTTTTTTAAGCAGCCAGGATGAAGGAAGGGCCATTACAAAATAGGAAATATAAAAGGCGAAGGCAACCAGCAGCGATTCAAAATTATTGAGTTCGCAGGCTATTTTCAAATAGGGAATGAGAGTACCGTTCAGCCAGGTTACAAATCCGAAAATAAAAAAGAGGGCTCCCAGAATCAGAATAGGAGGAATTGGGGGCTTTGGCGATCGGCTCATCGGTTTTTAATATCCGGCAAAGATGTTTAAAATCTCTATTTTTACCAAACCGACTTTAGGGTGGTAATTCTTTAAAAACCGGTCGTAATTACCTGTTTACAAGCGAACCAGATATAAAAGCCTTTATAATTGTGAAAAAATCTTTGAAGTATAAACGAATCCGGTTCCGGAAATTACGGAAAGCTCCTCCGGGTTCGGCTCCCGGTTTGTTCAATATCTCGGAAGAATCGCTCAAGCCGGAGGTGAAGGTACATGCCTTTAACAGCGATGTTTTGAAAGTTACTGAAATGAACACCGTGTCATCGATAAGACAGTACATGGGTGCCGACGAAAATTTGACTTACTGGATTGAGATAAAAGGATTAGGTGATAAACAGTTTTTTGAGGAACTGGCCGCGGCCTTTAATATCCACCGGCTCGAAATGGAGGATGTTTTGAGCGGCCACCAGAGGCCAAAAGTTGAGGAGTCCGATGATCACCTGTTCCTGGTCAGCCGCTTTATTGGGTATGGCCCCGATGAGGAAATCAGTGATGACCAGGTGTCGGTATTTTTATTCAGGAATCATGTTATATCGATACAGGATAATACCAACGATTATTTTCAACCGGTCAAGGACCGTCTTGAGCAAAACAAGGGAATTATCCGCAAGAGCGGCTGCTCATACCTGGGTTATGCCCTGATGGATTCCATTGTGGACAATTATTTTCCTTTCCTCGAGAAGATGGGTACTTACCTGGATGACCTGGAGGATAATTTACTTACCAACCCCGACAGGTATTCTCTTCAGAATATTCAAAATTCAAAACGAAAGCTTATCTTATTCCGCAGGGCGGCATGGGCCGAACGTGAAAAACTGAACGAGCTGATGCGAAATCAGTCGCCCCTGTTTTCGGATACGGCCCGTCGTTATCTTCGCGATACCTACGACCATACGATACAGGTCATGGATATTATAGATTCGTACCGTGAGATTACAGCCAGCCTGATGGATATTTATTTGTCGAGTGTAAGCAACCGGATGAATAAAGTTATGAAAGTACTTACCATTATATCCACTATATTTATTCCGCTTACATTCATTGTTGGGGTTTATGGAATGAATTTCGTTTACCGCGATGAATTAACCGGTGAAGTTTACAAGTGGAACATGCCCGAGCTGCATGCCCCTTATGGCTATGCAGCGGTTTTAGGTGCGATGGTGATAATTGTGATAGGACAGATTTATTTTTTTCATAAAAAAGGCTGGCTCGGTAAAGACAGTCAATGAATAAGT
>CAZPKJ010000051.1:0-16143 GCA_964587075.1 uncultured Flavobacteriaceae bacterium
CCGGCATTTGCAATAATATTTTCAACGGATCCATATTCGGCAATAAGTTTTTTGGCTGTTTTTTCACCTACGCCGGGTATTCCGGGAATGTTGTCAACCGCATCTCCCCACAAACCCAGTATATCGGTAACCTGGCTGATATTTTCTATTTCAAATTTTTTCAATACCTCGGCCACACCCAGTACCTCGGCACCACTGCCAAAACTGGATGGTTTATACACGAAAATATTCTCACTTACAAGCTGACCGAAATCCTTATCGGGTGTCATCATGTAAACCTTGAATCCGTTTTTTTCAGCCTGTTTGGCCAGCGTTCCGATAATGTCATCAGCCTCGTAACCATCCTTGACTATCACCGGAATGTTGAATCCCTCAATAATACGGTATATGTAAGGTATCGAGTCTGCCAGATCCTCAGGCATGGCTTCGCGATGCGCCTTGTAATCGGTGAAGTCGGTATGCCTCGCCGTTGGTGCCTCGGTGTCGAATGAAACCGCAATATGAGTTGGTTTTTCTTTGTTCAATATTTCGAGCAATGTATTGGTAAAGCCGAACATTGCTGACGTGTTCATCCCTTTTGAATTTATTCTCGGATTTTTACTGAAAGCAAAATAGGCACGGTAAATTAATGCCATCCCGTCAAGCAAAAACAGTTTCTTTTCGTTAGTCATAACAGTAAAAATATTTGAATTTTAAATAGCGAATGTCAAATTTAATTAATATCGTACAATTAGTCTGAAAGGCGTCAAACTAAAGATAATTTCAAGTCTCATGATTCTCTTAATTTATTAAATGCATCAATGACTTTTTGAGCTGACAGGGTAATATCTGCTTCGGTTGTTGGACGGCCGAGACTGAAACGAATGGAAGAAAATGCTTCTTCGTTACTTAGTCCCATGGCCCGAAGTACATGTGATGGTTCGGGGATAGCCGATGTACAAGCCGAACCTGTAGCAAGATGTAATTCGGGCAGTAAATTCAGCATCGATGAAGCTTTGATGCCGCTGAACATAATATTGGTTGTGTTTGGAAGCCTGTTGCGCATGGATCCGTTCACATAGGCCTTGCAGTTAGTTATAATCAGCTGCTCAAGCAGCGTGCGTAGTTTCGATTGCCTTGCCGCTTCTTCCCAATATACTTCCCTGCTCAAGGTTGCAGCAGCACCCATCCCGATGATACCCGGAACGTTAAGAGTGCCTGAACGGAGCCCGCGCTCATGACCCCCGCCGTCAATAATCGGTGTAAGGGTTACTCTGGGATTTTTTCTTCGCACATACAGCGCCCCGGTACCTTTTGCGCCATACATCTTATGTGCTGAAAGAGCCAGCATATCAACTCCTTGTTCGTTTACATCAACTTTAATTTTTCCGGCAGCCTGGGTTGCATCGCATAATAATATGCTGTTGAACCGGTGCGTAATCTTGCTGACTTCTTCAACAGGCATGATGGTTCCCGTTTCGTTATTGGCGAGCATCATGGAAACTAAAATGGTTTTTCCGGTAATTGTTTTTTCAAAGATGTTCAAGTCGGGCAGTCCATCCCGGCCAACGGGTAAAACTGATATTTCGAACCCCCATGACTTAAGGCGCTCACAGGTATCAAGAACCGCCTTGTGTTCTGACGCCCAGGTTATGATATGGTTTCCCTTGTTGCGATATGTGTTTGCAACACCTTTAAGTGCCATGTTCACAGCTTCGGTGGCACCGGATGTAAAAACCATTTCTTCAGGGCCGGCACCAATCAGTTCAGCTAATTCGTTCCTGGCATTTTCTACAGCTGCCGAAACCATGCGCCCCGGTTGATGAGTTACACTGGCAGCATTGGCGAAATCGTGGCTGAAATAGGGAAGCATTTGTTCCAGCACCCGTTTATCGACAGGAGTGGTGGCGTTATAATCCAAATAAATTCCAGGTGAACTCATGCGAAACTGCAGGTGCTTATTTTAAAAGAGAGGGCCTCAAAGTTAATGAACCTCTTTTGTGGTTGGTAAAATATTGTATACCAAAGCGCTGATATAATTGCCGCCTTCAGCGCCTTTTTAATTAACTTTGCGTGTTTTATCATACCGATGTTCCAGATTATCGCTCGTATCATACTGAAAAACAGACGAATGCTACTCCTTGTGTTTGGGGTGCTCACGCTGTTTTTCGGTTATATGGCAACCAAAATTCAGTTGTCGTATGATTTCGCGAAAGTCCTTCCGGCCAACGACCCGTTTTTTATTGAGTATGAGAAGTTTAAATCTACTTTTGGAGAGGATGGTACCGTTATGGTGCTTGGCATCAATGACTCCGACTTTTTTCAACCCTCCAAATTCAATCCCTGGTCGGAGTTAGGGAAAAACATCAAGGCCATCGATGGCATTGAGGCGGTTGTTTCGGTAGCCGAACTTTACACCATTAAAGTTAATGACCAGGAGCGAAAATTTGATGTCAAACCGCTCCATGACGGTAATTCCGCAGGTAAAGAAGATCTCTCTGACCTCAAGAAGGAATTGGATAATTTACCTTTTTATAAAGGTTTTGTAGTGAGTGATGATGGCAAATCGACATTAATGGCCATCACATTCGACAAGAAAAAAATCAATACCAAAAGCCGTATTGAAATAGTGAATCAAATCCTCAGTGAGGTTGAAGCTTTTGAAACGAAATCGGGATTAAAGGTTCATATTTCGGGTATGCCATTTATCAGAACAGCCATTACCGGAATGGTTGCAAGTGAATTACAGCTGTTTTTAATTCTGGCTATTTTGGTTTGCAGTATTATCCTGCTTATTTTTTTCCGTTCCTTCAAGGTGGTCCTTTTCTCGGTTATTGTTGTTTTGGTAAGTGTTATCTGGTCGGTAGGCACCATAGCTTTATTTGGATATAAGATAACCATTCTTACCGCCTTAATTCCCCCGCTCATTATCGTAATTGGAATACCAAACAGCATTTTGCTGTTGAATAAATACCACACTGAATTCGATATACATGGCAATAAAATCAAGGCGCTTGCACGGATGATTCAGCGGATCGGGCTCACAACATTTCTTGCCAACGTCACTACCGCCATCGGCTTTGTGGTTTTTTACTTTACCAAGAGTAATATTTTAATGGAATTTGGATTGGTTGCGGCAATCAATGTGATGTCGACCTATCTTATTTCGATTGTACTGGTTCCGGTTGTATTTAGTTTTTTACCTAATCCTGAGGTTCGGCACACCAAACACCTGAATGCGCCACGGCTTAACAAAATTCTGGAAGCCATTGACAGGCTGGTAAATAAAAATTACCGCAAAGTTTTTATGGTAGTTGGAATTTTGTTGGTTATTTCTATTTATGGGATAACAAAGATCCATACCATTGGCTACGTGATTGATGATTTACCGGAAAACGATCCGGTTTATGTTGACATGCGTTTTTTCGAAAAAAACTTTAACGGAATACTTCCCCTCGAAATCACAGTAGATACCAAAGTACCCGGCAAAGCGCTTGACCCATACAATTTGCATAAAATTAACAGGCTCGAGCGAATGCTGTCAGGTTATCCGGAATTTTCGAAACCTCTTGCTATTGTTGATGCTATTAAGTTTTCATATCAGTCATACCGTGGCGGTGACCCAAAGTATTATGTACTGCCGGGATCGGTTGAGCTTGCCAATATGGCCGATTACCTGAAGTCCGACTCCAAGGATAAATCCAATATGTTCAAGTCGTTCATCGACAGCACCAGGCAAGTTACACGGATCAGTGTTCAAATGGCCGATGTGGGTTCGGTACGGATGAAAGAGCTGCTGGATGAGCTCAGGCCACGAGTCGACTCAATATTTAATCCCGATGAATACAATACCACATTAACCGGCAACAGTTTGATTTTCCTCAAAGGCAACGATTACCTGTTTCAAAATCTGATGGAGAGTATTATTCTGGCAATTGTTCTGATATCATTCATTATGTTCATGCTTTTTATGTCGTTTCGAATGATTTCAGTTTCTATTCTTCCCAGCCTGATACCATTAATTATTACCGCCGGCATTATGGGTTTTTTCGATATCGCGCTTAAGCCTTCAACGATATTAATATTCAGTATTGCGTTTGGAATTTCATCCGATGGAACTATTTACTTTTTAACCAAGTACCGCCACGAATTACGGTTATATCCCTTAAGTATTTCAAAGGCGGTTTCCTTAACCATTCGCGAAACCGGTGTAAGTATGATTTACACAGCGGTGATCCTGTTTTTCGGCTTCCTGATTTTTGCAGCCAGCGATTTCGGTGGTACCGCGTCGCTTGGTGTCCTTATATCCATCACGCTGCTCGTTGCCATGTTAAGCAACCTGGTACTGTTACCCTCATTCCTGATTGCACTTGAGCGCAGGGTGGCCACTAAAGCATTTCTTGAAGACCCCTTAATCCAGATTATTGATGAGGATGAAGATATAGAACTTGACGATTTGGAAATAAAACAGATCCATTTAAACAGCACCGGAAATAACGAAAACGCGCCCATAACCAAGTAAATTCAACTTTTAAATTACGATCCCGTGAAAGGAATCATTTTAGCCGGAGGATCCGGAACACGACTACACCCGCTTACTCTGGCAGTAAGCAAACAGTTAATGCCTGTTTATGACAAGCCGATGATTTATTATCCCCTCTCGGTTTTAATGATGGCGGGCATCAATGAAATATTAATTATTTCAACACCTCACGACCTTCCCAGTTTCAGAAAGCTGCTTGGCGATGGCTCACAAATTGGATGTAGGTTTACCTATGCCGAACAGAAAGTACCCAATGGACTTGCCCAGGCGTTTGTGATTGGAGAGGAATTTATAGGTAACGAAAAGGTGGCACTCATTCTTGGAGATAATATTTTTTATGGCTCTGGTCTGGCCGAACTGTTAACAGGAAATAATAATCCCGTTGGCGGCGTTGTATTCGCATACCATGTTTCGGATCCCGAGCGATATGGTGTGGTTGAATTTGATTCATCGGGTAAAGTGATATCCATTGAGGAAAAGCCTGCAAAGCCAAAATCGCATTATGCGGTTCCCGGGTTGTATTTTTATGATAATTCGGTTGTTGAAATTGCGAAAAATCTGAAACCCAGTGCAAGAGGTGAATATGAGATTACCGATATAAACAAGGAGTATTTATCAAAAGGAAAATTATCGGTAGGTATTTTAAGCAGGGGAACCGCATGGCTCGATACCGGAACATTTAACTCGCTGCTGCAGGCGTCGCAGTTTGTGCAGGTTATCGAAGAACGGCAAGGGCTTAAAATTGGTTGTATTGAAGAGATTGCGTACCGTAAAGGATTTATTTCACGTAATGAATTGTTAAAAATAGCCGAACCGCTTTTAAAGAGTGGTTATGGCGAATATCTGATTAATTTACACGATTAAAATTATGAAAAGAAGAATATTAGTCACCGGTGGAGCCGGATTTATAGGAAGTGGAATTGCTGCTAAACTTGCTTCCGACCCCGAAAACCTTGTGGTAATTGTTGACAATCTTTTCACAGGAACATTAAGAAAAGTTCCCAAGTCGGCACATAATAATATCAAATTTATTAAAGCCGATGTAAACGACTTTAAAGATATTATCAGTATTTTTAATGCTTACCGGTTCGATTTTGTTTTTCACTTTGCCGCCCTTGTGGGCGTTAAACGAACGCTCGAAAACCCGGTGAAAGTTCTCAACGACATCACCGGTATAAAAAATATCCTGAACCTGTCGAAGAACACCGGTGTTCAAAGAATCTACTATTCATCCTCTTCCGAAGTGTATGGTGAGCCTGTTGAGTTTCCGCAAAATGAACATACCACCCCTTTGAATTCACGGTTGCCCTATGCCATTGTAAAGAACGTTGGCGAAGCTTACCTCAGGGCCTATAAACAGGAGTATGATCTCGACTTTACCATTTTCCGGTTTTTTAATACTTACGGTCCTAAGCAAAGCAAGGATTTTGTAATGTCGAAGTTCTTACAGGCTGCAGTGAGCAATAAGGATATTACCATTTATGGAGATGGGTCACAAACCAGGACATTTTGCTATATTGACGATAATGTGGATGCCTGCCTGAGTGCTTTTTATAAGAACCAAATAATTAATGATGTAATTAATGTTGGAACCGACAACGAAATTACCATTCTTAACCTGGCACATAAAATTATTGAACTTACCGGGTCTAAATCTAAAATTATTCATCTTCCCGCACTCAAGGAGGGTGATATGACAAGGCGTTGCCCGGATAACTCAAAAATGAAAAACCTTTTGAACCGTCCTTTAACCAGCCTCGAAGAAGGGATACGGATACTGATGAGTTCCAAACAGCTTATTGAATCCTGATGCATTCAATAGGTGAGCTCAAATCTAAAATTGAATCGGAGTTAACCGGCCTGGCCTTTAATTCGGAGCCCCGCGACTTGTATGAGCCCATCATTTACATGCTTTCGCTGGATGCTAAACGAATGCGCCCTGTTTTGGTATTGTGTGGCTGCGAATTGTTTAATGGTAATATTAATGATGCCATTTCACCGGCGTTAGGCATAGAGGTTTTTCACAATTTCACTTTATTGCACGACGATATCATGGACAATGCGCCACTTCGCCGTTCGAAGCAAACCGTGCATTCAAAGTGGAACCCTAATGTGGCTATTTTATCGGGCGATACCATGTTTGTTAAAGCTTGTCAGCTGATGATGAAGGTGCCCGATAATTGCCTGCGGGATGTAATAAATTTATTCCATACAACGGCTATCGAAGTTTGTGAAGGGCAACAGATGGACATGGATTTTGAAAACCGGGAGGATGTTTCTATTGATGAATACATCAGCATGATCACCTTTAAAACAGCCGTGCTGCTTGGCGCCAGTTTACGAACGGGGGCTGTTATTGCAGGTGCTTCTCATGATGACGCCGGACATTTATACGAGTTTGGGAAAAATATCGGCATTGCGTTTCAGCTAAAAGATGATTTGCTCGATGTGTACGGCGAGCATACAAAATTTGGTAAAGTTCCCGGAGGCGACATTTTAGCAAACAAGAAAACGTATCTTTGGTTAAAGGCATTTGAAACAGCGAATGCTGACGATAAGGAGTTACTAAAAAAATGGTCGCTTTATAATGGTATAGATTCAAGGGCAAAAGTTGAAAACATTAAATCGGTTTATTCAAAATTGAATATTCCCGAAATTACCGGCAACGAAATGAATAATTATTTCTTAAGCGCACTCAATCATCTGGATGCCATTGGTGTTCCTGATGACCGTAAGAAAGTGCTTCGTGACATGGCCGGAAAACTAATGGTTCGTGAAGTGTAGCCCGGTTATTCAGAGTTATTCGCGCCGGAGCGCTTTCTTATAAACACGTAAGCACCGTTCCCTTGCAATTTTATGATCCACTAACGGTGCCGGATATTGGTTGCCGTCATATTCCGGAACCCACTTTTTGATGTAAACATATTCAGGGTCAAACTTTTTTGTTTGTGCATCAGGACTGAATATCCTGAAGTAGGGTGCGGCATCACAGCCGCTGCCTGCCGCCCATTGCCAACCCCCGTTGTTTGAGGCCAGTTCATAGTCCAACAGTTTTTTTGCAAAGTACGCCTCGCCCCACCGCCAGTCAATTAAAAGGTGTTTCACCAGGAAACTGGCGGTAATCATACGAACCCTGTTGTGCATAAACCCGGTCTGGTTAAGTTCCCGCATCCCGGCATCAACAATAGGATATCCCGTTTCGCCGTTACACCATCGTTCAAATTCATTTTCATCATTCCTCCAGGGTATCATGTCGTACATCGGTTTGAACGCCTTTGTTTCGACCTGAGGAAAATGGAATAGTATCATCTGATAAAAATCGCGCCATTGCAGCTCGTTCATGAATACATCCGATTTGTGCTTTTGTGCCTTTTTGGCAACATCGCGAATGCTTATGGTTCCAAACCGGAGGTGAAGACTTAACTTTGATGTGCCTTGCTTGCCCGGGAAGTCGCGGTGACCACGATACCCGGCTATTATATCTTCATCAATCTTCCTGTCAGGATATTGAACCGGGTTGTGTTTAAAACCCATACTGCCTAAAGCCATTACCGGCTCAAAGGTGGTTTTATTCAGGTTATCCAGTAAATGTTCACTTCCTGACGATGCGAGCAAATTTTTTGAGAAGAATTTAGTGCATGCATTTCTGTATGGCGTGTAAACGGTATAAGGTGATCCATCACTTTTTAGTACATCACCGGGTTCAATTAAAACGTGATCTTTAAAAGTATTAAATGCTATATTTTTTTCTGATGCAAGTGCTTTAATTCGTTTGTCGCGTTGCAATGCATAAGGCTCATAGTCACGGTTACAGTATATGGCATGAACAGGAAATCGGGTTATCAGTTCTCTCCAGGCATTTTCGGGTTTGTCGAAACATATAATCAGTGAAGAACCATATTCTTTTAGTTTGTGACTGATGTTTACCAGTTCCCGGTGGATAAAGTTTACACGCGCGTCGGTATCCGATTCAAGTTTATCCAGAATGTTTCTGTCAAATATAAAAACACACTGAACCGGTAATCCTGATTTTAATGCATTAAACAGAGCAGTATTGTTGTGCAACCGCAGGTCGCGCCGAAACCAGAAGAAATTTAATTTACTCATATTTCAAGGGTATTTAACCGCTGCAGCTGGCCATAAGTTTTTATTTACCCAAAATATCGCGCAAAGCCATATTGGCCTGAGGGAAATTGAAAGTAAATCCCGACTTTTCAATTTTTTCGGATGAAACCCGGGAGCCTGTCAGTACTATGGCCGACATTTCGCCAAGGAACAATTTCAATAGAAAAGCGGGGATATGAGTGGGGATACATCTCTTGTTTTTTATGTGTATATAAAGTTTCATAAAATTTTTATTACTAACAGGGCCCGGGGCAACGGCATTGTATACGCCCTTCAGGTTTTCATTGGTAATGGCCTTCGCCATCATTTTGCACAGGTCAGCTATGTGAATCCAGCTTTGATATTGATTGCCATTGCCAAAAATAGGGCATATGCCAAACTGCACCGGTTTTTTAATTTCCTTCAACATACCACCCTGTTCCGATAAAACAATCCCAATCCTGAAAATAACGGTTCTAATACCAATTGTTTCAAATTGCATGGCTGCCTGCTCCCATCGGGAACAGGTATTTCCTAAAAAACCATCGTCAGGCGGATAATCTTCATGGATAATTAGATCGCCCGTGTCGCCGTAAATACCAATAGCCGAGGCATTGATAAAAACTTTAATCTGATTCCTGTATGCTGTAAGCTTCTGATAAAGGTAACGGGTGGCAACCAATCGCGAGTTAATAATTTTACGTTTCCGTTGTGCTGTCCATCTTTGACTGCCAATATTTGCACCGGCCAGGTTGATAACTGTATCTACATGGGTTAAGGCACGTTCATCAAATTCATTCTTTTCGGGATCCCAATAAAAATATCCGTCACGGTTTCCCGGATGACGAGAGAGTATAACGACGTTGAAATTCCTGCTTTCGAGTACTTCCTTCAGTTTCCGGCCAATCATCCCCGATCCGCCCGCAATTAATACGGTATGTTGCATCTTAGTGGTCACAATCAGCTAACAATTTTTTTTTAACAATTGTTTTCATTGCGAGTATTTGAAAATAAATAATTTACCACATTAAAAGTGCATAAAACGATCTGTCAGGATAAACGATCTATTTTAGCTAATTTACTTTTTATCGGTTTGGCATATTCCGGTGTTGAAAACTTTAACATAAACGCAGCCTGTGGTTATGCCAATAGGATGCCAATACTATAATTTTGAAGAAGTTAACCGAACCATGACGATGCGATTTACAAAGCATGTATTTATTTGCACAAACCAGCGAGCAACCGGCGAGCGGCCCAGCTGTGGAACCGAACACGGACTTGAGCTGGTAAAAGCATTCAAGAAGTTGATTAAGGACAGAGGCCTGAATACCGAAGTAAGAGCTCAGAAAGCAGGATGCCTCGATGCCTGTGAATTCGGTCCATCCATAGTAGTTTATCCCGATGGTGTTTTTTATGGTAAGGTAACTTTGAATGAGGTTGAAGAAATCGTTGAACAACACCTGGCGAACAATAATCCTGTGCGCCGTTTGATTATTGATTTCACTAAATTGCCTGATAAATAACAATTGTTCACTCCATATTCCTTCATGAAGCAATCAGGCCCCCGGCTACAACCCGAAAAGTACAGGCACGACCTTGAAGTGGTACAAAGCACTGCCCGTCAGGTTGTCAAGGACTTTGGATTAGCGGGTATTACTATTGAATTCAGCGGAAACCCGGCTTCGGCCTACTCTGAATTGCTGTCGCAGGTGCTTCCTGCGTTGAGGTATCTCTACAACGAAAACCGAAATGCCTTTATGTCGCTTCTGTACCGTATCGATGTGGAAGAGAAAAAGGTTAAGCAGCTGGCAGCCGGATTGGATGAAATAAACTTTTATGTAAAACTGACCGAGCTGGTTATAGAAAGGGAGTTTATGAAAGTACTGATTCGAAAACTATTCAGCCAGCGAGATGGTTAAAGGACTACTGAATGGAAATAGAAGCATTATTAACTTCATAACTTAATCATTATGAATCGTTTTTCGATAAAGGATATTGAAAGGCTCACAGGTGTAAAGTCGCATACACTCAGAATATGGGAACAGCGTTACGGGATTCCTCAACCCAAACGTACTGCTACCAACATTCGCTATTACGACGACGACGATTTAAAGCTACTGCTGAATGTTGCTATGCTGAACAGGCAAGGCTACAAAATTTCGAAACTTACCAGCTTGAGTAACCAGGAACTTGAGAGCCTGGCCATGGAATCGGCACTTGATATTTCCGATTCCGGTTTACAGCTGGATACATTGCTGGCTGCCATGTTCGATTTGGATGAGGCTGCCTTTGACAGGATTCTTTCGAACCACCTTCTTGGTCACGGATTGGAAAATACCATGATGGACCTGTTTTTCCCTTTTCTTAACAGGATTGGAGTGCTCTGGCAAACCGGACAGGTTAATCCGGCGTTTGAACATTTCATGAGCAATTTGATCAGGCAGAAAATAATTGTGGCCATCGACTCTCAGTCATCTAAAAGAAAAGAACACGCCAAAAGATTTATTTTATTTCTTCCCGAGAATGAAACCCACGAAATCGGGCTGCTGTTCGCCAATTATATTGTCAGGTCACGCGGACATCATTGTTTGTACCTGGGGCAAAACCTCCCATACATAGAACTCAAATCCGTACTCGATCAGTATACAGCCGATTATGTGATGACCATTCTTACCTCTACTCCAATGAAAATGGGAACTCAGGGATTTGTAAACCGGTTAAGCGAATTGTGTAAGAAGCAACAGGTAATTATAACCGGGTATCAGGTTACCGGAGAAAATATCATCAAGCCTCCGGCGAATGTGAAAATTGTAAAGGACTTTCAGGAATTCATTTCAATGGTTGAATCCATTAAATAAACTGTAATCCTTTTCACGCAGTCACCGTTAGCCGGCGATTACCAGGAAATAATTCTTTTTACCCTTCTGTACTAAAATATATTTATCCTGCAAAAGAAAAGATGAATCGATGTTGCCTGCGTGTTCGGAAAACTTCAGTTTGTTCATGCTGATGCCACCCGCGCTAACCATTTTTTTAGCTTCTCCGCGCGATGGCAGAATTTTGGTTTTATCGGAGAGGAATTCATAAATGTTAATTCCTGAATGTAATTCACTTTTACTGATATGAACCTGGGGTACCCCGTCCATGATTTCGAGAAGTAATTTTTCGTCGAGTGTTTTAAGTTTATCAGCAGTATCCTGTCCGAATAAAATCTGACTTGCCTCTGCCGAAAGTTGATAATCCTGTTCGGAATGCACCCTTATTGTGATGTCCTTTGCCAAAGCTTTTTGCAGCACTCTTTTTTCAGGGGCCAGGTCATGTTCAGCTTCCAGCGCCATTACCGCATCTTTCGAAAGAAATGTGAAAATCCTTATAAATTTCCGGGCATCCTCGTCGGCACAATTCATCCAAAACTGATAGAATTGATAGGGCGAGGTTTTTGCGGCATCAAGCCACACATTGCCTTTTTCGGTTTTACCGAATTTACTTCCGTCACTTTTTGTTACCAGCGGTGACGTTAATGCAAAGGCTTCTCCACCCGATATGCGCCTGATTAATTCGGTTCCCGTTACTATGTTCCCCCATTGATCGGACCCCCCCATTTGCAACTTGCAGTTTTTATTATTGTACAACCAGTAGAAGTCGTAACCCTGAACAAGCTGGTAACTGAATTCGGTAAACGATAGTCCTGTTTCGAGACGTTTTTTCACCGAGTCTTTCGCCATCATGTAATTAACGGTAATGTGTTTCCCGGCTTCCCTGATAAATTGGAGGAAAGTCATGTTTTTGAACCAGTCGTAATTATTAACGAGTTCGGCACCTGTTTCACCTCCTCCGAAATCTAAAAATTTTTCGAGTTGCTTTTTTACACAGGCAACATTGTGGTTGAGGGTTTCTTCATTCAGCAAATTCCGTTCTTCCGATTTCCCCGACGGGTCACCAACCATTCCGGTTGCGCCTCCTACCAAAGCAATGGGTTTGTGGCCGGCCCGCTGAAAATTCATCAAAAGCATAATCTGAACCAGGTTGCCAATATGTAATGAATCGGCGGTTGGGTCAAAACCAATATAACCGCTAACCGTTTCCCTGGCTAAAAGTTCTTCGGTACCCGGCATCATATCGTGAATCATGCCTTTCCAGCGAAGCTCTTCAATAAAACTCATGAGTGGTGTTTTCGGCAAAGATAATCCATCCTGTTCAAGTAACAAATTATGCCCTGAATCGATGACATAGCTCCCCACTGCAACAGCTATATTCAGGTGTTTCCATTTTATACCATGATGCTTCACCATACTGTGTAGCCCGTCCCGGAAACGGTAATACCGGGTTCAATTTTTGATATGTTTATTGGTCATACCTCCTGTAAGCTCATGAAGCAATGGAATACGGGAAGCCGCAACATCGCTGAATTTGTATAATTTTGGCATTATGATATTAGTAACCGGAGCTACCGGACTTTTGGGTTCACGGGTGTTGTATGACCTTTTTCAAAAAGGCTATCATATTAGAGCCATGAAGCGTCCAACGGGCAGAATGAATTGCCTTGAGCATTATTTTCCTTCCGGATTTCAACATAAACGGATTGAATGGGTAAATGGCGACCTGACCGATCTTTTTTCCCTGGAAGAAGCCTTACGGGATGTAGATGATGTGTATCACTGTGCGGGTAAAGTTTCTTTTCAGCCGGGTCACAACCGCATGTTGTATCATGCCAATGTGGAAGGAACCGCAAACCTGGTGAATATATGTCTTGAAAAAAATATCTCAAAATTTTGTCATGTAAGTTCTGTTGCCGCGTTAGGCCGTGAGAAAAACGAAAATCATTTGGATGAAAGCGCTACCTGGAAAGTTTCGGATGCCAATTCAAACTATGCCATAAGTAAATATGGGGCTGAACGTGAAGTGTGGAGAGGAATTGCCGAAGGGTTGAACGCTGTAATTGTTAATCCGGGTGTAATTATTGGTCCGGGAAACTGGAGAACCGATAGCTCGATGTTGTTCTGGCAGGTTTTTAAAGGATTGCAGTTTTATACATCCGGCATTACCGGATTTGTTGACGTAAAAGATGTTTCACAAGCTATGATTCAGTTGTCGGAGAATAATATTAGCGGAGAGCGGTTTATTGTTGTGAGTGAAAATTTACCCTTCAGGGCGATTTTTGACAGGATTGCCGACAACCTGAATCGCCCCAGACCTCATATTTATGCTGGAAAAATACTTTCGGGGCTGGCCTGGAAAATGGAATGGCTCCGATGGAAGCTCACCGGATCAAAACCTGTAATTACACGCGAAACCGCAAGGTCGGCACAGGGAAAGAATTTTTATTCGAGCGATAAATTGAAGGGTGTAATTCCTTTTGAATTTACCCCGGTACTGGAATCCATCGATAATACGTCCCGCGTGTTTTTAAAACACTATCAATAACTTTTTTTTGGAAATCAGAATTTAGCAGGAACGAACCGGAACGGATAGTAATTTACGAAAGCTCAGGCCGCATCTCGTCGAGGCGCGGACGAACGCGGCTCTTGCGGTAAACCGAATGTGCATCGTGTTTTTTAAATCCCCTGCGCAATCGTTTTTGCTCTTCCGGCGGCAGTGCTGCGAAATCGATGCAGGTTTTGCTGCAACAGCCATTATATTTTTGTGCGCATGATTCACACTGAATAAAAAGTAAATGGCAGTCGTTGTTGGCGCAATTGGTATGATGATCGCTGGGTGAACCACACTGATGACATTTTGAGATAATATCATTACTGATTCGTTCACCAAGCCTGTCGTCGAACACAAAATTTTTACCGATAAACTTCGACTCAAGTCCTTCGGCTTTTACCTGGCGGTTGTAGTCAATGATACCACCCAGCAGCTGATTCACGTCCCGGAAGCCATGATGCCTGAAATAGGCACTTGCTTTTTCGCAGCGGATACCACCGGTACAATACAACAGGATTTTTTTATCTTTTTTTTCTTTTAACATTTCAATAGAAACCGGAAGGGTTTCCCTGAAGGTATCGGTATCGGGTAATATAGCGTTTTTAAAATGACCTATTTCGCTTTCATAATGGTTTCGCATATCAACTACAACGGTATCGGGATGGTCGATAGCATCATTAAATTCTTTTGCCGAAAGATGTTTACCTACATTGGTAACATCAAATGTATGATCGTTCAAACCATCGGCAACTACTTTATCGCGTATGCGGACAATCAGCTTGTAAAATGACTTGCCGTCATCTTCCACGGCAATTTTGAATGGGACATCCTTCAAAAGTGTTTCTGTTTGTACCAGCCCGCGTAATCTGTCAAAATGGTGTTCAGGAACGCTAATTTGTGAATTGATACCTTCGCCGGCAATGTAAGTACGGCCCAAAACGCCGAGTTTTTCGAAGGCCTCGTACAAATGATCTCTGAAGGCAGCGGGATTTTCAATAACAACATAGCGGTAAAACGAAAGCGTTATCCGTCTGAAATTTTCTTCGGCAAGCTTTTGTTTCAGCGCTTCTTTCGAGAGGGTATTGAACAACACTTTTTTCATCGGCTAATCAAATGGCGCCAGATTACGGTTGGGCCGGTGCTTGTTTACGCTTGTTGTTTCTCCATATAAAAAAGGCAACACCTCCTAAAATATAAGGCATAGCCAAAAGATAAAGAATCCCATTATTTAGCCCCCGGGCTACTTTGGTTGTATCGTCTTTTGATCCTGATTCGGCAACAGCACGGCACATGCTGCACTGTGAGTAAACAGACGTTGTTTGTACTAACAGGAAAAAACCTGTGATGATAATCAGTTTACGGAATAACATGGGAACTATGCTCTGTATATTGTTTTCAATCAGTTAATGAGGCCGGCCGCGGGTTGGCTCTGGGCGATGCAAATATACAAAAAAAAGCAGGCTAAAACTCGTAATAAGGTGATATCATGAGATATACAATTACCCCCGAAACCGTGACATAGAGCCAAACGGGATACGACCACCGGGTAAGTTTACGGTGGATGGCCACTTTGTTGGTGAGTCCATAATAAAAAGAAAGCAATATCAGCGGCAACACTACTGCGGCCAGGATAATATGAGTAATGAGAATAGCCAGATAATAGGGGCGCAACGGATTATCGGCCGGGAACCGGGTTTCGATCCCAAAAGAGTGAAAGGTAACATACGACATTAAGAAAACCGCCGACAGTACAAACGTGGTAATGTTCAGCTTTTTGTGCATAGCTATATTTTTTCGTTTGATAAAATAAAGCGAAAAAAGAAGCAGTACCGAACAGGTTGCATTGATGAAAGCGTTCAGACGGGGCAAAAACGGAACATACCCGGGTATGTGGTCGGCTTTGGGCAGCATACCCAAAATAATGACGGCAATTAAAACTACCCCCGAGAAAATGTATATCCCCTTAAGGATTTGCTTTTCATTTTTTAATACCTGCATAGTTTATAATGTGGTTGAATACTGATAAATCACTGCCGGTATAATTACTGTTTACTGTACTCCCATTTGAGTACTTTAATTTCATCGAT
>CAZPKJ010000052.1:0-8870 GCA_964587075.1 uncultured Flavobacteriaceae bacterium
GATTCAATCCTCACTGCGGTAGGACTTGTTGATAATCTCCTGGTGATGATTTTAGCAGTTATTATTGCAATGATAGTAATGTTGGTTTTTGCCAAAACCGTATCGGATTTTGTGAATGCGAACCCTACTATTAAAATGCTGGCTCTCGCATTCCTGCTGATGATTGGCATGATTCTGATCATTGACGCATTTCATGTTCATGTTCCCAAAGGTTATGTTTATTTTTCGATGGCATTTTCGCTGCTTGTTGAAACACTGAACCTGCGCATGCATAAGAAAAAGCAAATGAAAATTAAAGCACGTATCCACGAAGAACCAAAGAAAATAATCTGATTATATACGATTCAAACCAGAGGTACTTGCGTAGGTTTGTCCCAAAGGAATGTTACTGTTATTCTCCTGAATCTTTGTATTACTGTATGTGCCTGTTTTGGTAATTGCCATGAATATTCCGAACATACTTTCGTTATTCCGAATCATTGCGGCTCCGGTTATGTGGATTTTGATATATTTTGAGCAGCTTGATATGTTCAAGTGGCTGCTTACATTTGCTTTTTTTTCGGATGCGATTGATGGATATATCGCACGCAGGCTTAATCAGGTTACAAAACTGGGAAGCATGTTGGATTCTTATGGCGACAGCCTCACTATCCTATCAGGTTTAGCCGGGTTGATCCGTTTCAGGTTTGATTTGTATGAAGCCTATGGACTGGTAATGATCATTGTACTGTCGTTGCACCTGGTTCAACTGTCGCTATCCTTATGGAGATACGGTAAACCGAGCAGCTTTCATACCTATTCCGCAAAGTTGGGCGCTGTCGCGATAGGGGTTTTCATATTAACATCATTACATTTTGATTTTTTCCCATGGTTATTTTATACCACGGTGGTCATCCTGATTATAGATGCGATTGAAGAAAGTATTCTGGTTTATCTCATTCCACAATGGAAAACCGATGTAAAGGGCATTTTTTGGCTGAGAAAAAAAAGAAATCTGCCTGAATAAATGAAATTTTTCTGATTCACTTACGGTAATTACTGTTATTTTATCCGAATAAAATAATTTAATTTGGAAACAAGTTGTAGGCCTCAACAAAAAATAAATGCAATCACCCTTCGGGTGTTTTTATTTTCGAGATACTAAAAAGACTTGGGAAAAGGAAGGATTAGCTTCGCTGATCCAGAGTGTGGGGGAGGCCTCAACAAAAAATAAATGCAATCACCCTTCGGGTGTTTTTATTTTCAGCCCACCCTTACAAAAGCAAGCTTTTGACGGTCGTACTGAAAATAAAAATTGCCACGCTGAGGCGTGGCAATTGCAATTATTTTTTGTTGGTCGGGGTGACTGGATTCGAACCAGCGACCACCAGCACCCCATGCTGATACGCTACCGGACTGCGCTACACCCCGAAAATTTTTTATTGAGCGGCAAAATTAAGGATTAATTCCATTGCTTGGAAGTATTGTTTATCAGACGTGTTAAGTCATTGTTAGTCAGCATATTGAATTCACTTGAGAGAAAATCATTTTTAATTTCTTAGCAGAACGGCCTAAAAATTTTAAATTCGAATTGAGTACTTTTGCACTCGTTTTCATTTAATTTCTGCACGGGTGTTTATGAATTATAAAATTGTGATTCTGCTGTTTTTCCTGGTTTTTTCATTTTGCAGCAGCACACTGATTCGTGCTCAGTCGTCGGAGAAGTACACCATCAGCGGCTATGTAAAAGATTCCCGCACCGGTGAGTTTCTGATTGGTGCCAATGTTTATCTCAGGGAAATTCTAAAAGGAACCTCTACCAACCAATACGGATTTTATTCTATAACAATGAATAAGGGTACGTATACACTTGTAGTTTCCTTTTTGGGCTATAAGGAAATAACACAAACTGTTATTTTAGATAAAAATCAGCGGATCAACCTTGAAATGGAAGACGCGGCTTTTATAACCCGTGAAGTAGTGATTACCGGCGAACGCGAAGATAAAAATGTTCAGTCGACACAAATGGGAAAGGTGGATCTGGAAGTAGAACAGATCAAAACACTTCCCGCATTTATGGGCGAAGTAGATATCCTGAAAACTATTCAGCTGCTGCCTGGTGTACAATCGGCAGGAGAGGGGAACGCCGGATATTATGTACGTGGCGGAGGGCCCGACCAGAATCTTATTCTGCTTGATGAGGGCGTAGTATATAACGCTTCACATTTGTTTGGTTTTTTTTCAGTTTTTAATGCCGACGCGGTTAAGAATGTTTCATTGATAAAAGGTGGTATGCCTGCGCAATATGGTGGCCGGCTGGCTTCCGTGTTGGATATTAGCATGAAGGAAGGAAACAACAAGGAGTTTCATGCTGCTGGCGGAATTGGTTTTATCGCATCACGGCTTACTATAGAAGGGCCGATCAAGAAAGACACTGCCTCATTCATTATCTCCGGGCGACGTACTTTCATTGACCTTTTCTTACGGGAACCTTTCATAGAAGAGGGATCAACAGCCGATGGAAACAGTTATTTCTTTTATGACCTTAATGCCAAAATAAATTACCGGTTATCGGATAAGGACCGGCTGTTTATAAGTGGCTATTTTGGTCGTGATATATTTAAGTTTAAGAGTGCCGAAACGGGATTTAATGCGCGAATTCCCTGGGGAAACGCCACGGCATCGGCAAGATGGAACCACCTTTTCAACGACAAACTGTTTATGAACACTACTCTTGTGTTCACCGATTACGACTTCGCTTTTGGTGCTGAAGCACAGCAGTTCGAGTTTAAACTATTTTCAGGTGTCCGCGACTGGAACGGGAAAGTTGATTTCACCTATTTCCCGTCAATTCTGCATAATATTAAGTTTGGAGCCAATTATACCTATCACACTTTTACGCCTTCCAATGTCGAAGCCCGGTCGGGGGAAACCGATTTTGACCTTGGTGACCCTGTCAGGTTATACTCGCACGAAGGTGCCATTTACATAAACGATGATTGGGATATCAATGAAAAAGTTGCTGTAAGTATCGGACTGCGCTACACCTATTTCAACCAGGTGGGACCATTTACACGTTATATTCAGAACCAGGACCTGGAGAATATCGATACGCTTACCTATGGAAAAGGAGAAAGTATTCAGCAGTACAATAATGTAGAACCACGCTTTTCGGCGAAATACGGATTGAATAAAATCTCGTCAGTAAAAGTATCGGTAACACAAAATTATCAATATATCCACCTGGCTTCACTTTCAACCACGTCATTGCCTACCGACGTTTGGGTTCCTTCATCCACGAAAGTGAAACCACAGGTAGGCTGGCAGTATGCCGCGGGTTATTTCCGTAATTTTAACAACAACCTTTGGGAATCTTCCATTGAAGTGTATTATAAAAGCATGAAAAACCAGGTGGAGTATCGTGAAGGTGCACAGCCTGATGATGATATCAAAAATAACCAGGATAATAATTTTGTTTTCGGAAAAGGTTGGTCATACGGGGCTGAGTTTTTCCTGAAAAAAACCAAAGGGCGGTTTAACGGATGGGTAGGATATACTCTTTCGTGGACAAACAGAAAATTTCCCGAATTAAATGACAACAAAGTGTTTTCTGCCAAATACGACCGCCGGCATGATGTTTCCATTGTACTCACTTATGAACTAAACAAAAAGTGGACATTTGGCGCTACATGGATTTATGCCACGGGGAATGCCCTTACGCTTCCGCAGAGCCGCTTGTTTTTAAACGGACCTATCGATATTGCTACGCTGGTATCTGAAGAATCGGTACCCTTGCAGATTTATTATGAATATGGCGACCGCAATTCGTACCGGCAACCGGCATATCACCGCCTGGATATTTCTGCTACCCTGCATGTTCAGCGCAAAAAGAAGTGGGAAAGCAGCTGGAACTTTTCAGTTTTTAATGTTTATAACCGGTACAATCCCTATTTTATCTATTTCGACGACTCGGTAGATGAAAAAACCGGTGAATTTAAACTTCAGGCTAAACAAGTTTCACTGTTCCCTGTTATCCCGTCAATAACGTATAATTTTAAATTTTAATGAACTTGAACAAGTCAGTTTTACACGCTGTATTTTTAATTTCACTTTCGTGGATGTTCGCTTCGTGTGAAAAAGATATTACGGTTGATTTACCGGTTCCTGAAGAACAAATTGTAGTTGAGGGTTATATCAATCCGGGTAAACCTGCATATGTTTTTATTTCAAAAACGGCTCCGTTTTTTGCTCCTTACGATAATGCATCATTGTTAAATTATACCATTCGAAATGCCATCGTTACAATTTCAGATGGCGTTGATACCGATACTTTGCTGGCCCCGGTTCCGGATATCGGGTATCTTTATGTTTCGCCCGGCATGGTTGGTGAAGTTGGTAAGAATTACTTCTTAAAAATTCAAACGGCCGATGGAAAAACACTGACTTCCATTACTACTATAAAGCCCGTTATTCCACTGGATAGTGTCTGGTTTCAAACACAGCCATTGCTTGATTCATTAGGTTGGATGTGGGCACGTTTAACGGATCCGCTTGCTGCAGGAAATAATTACAGATGGTTTGCCAAAAGACTTGGAAAAGACGTGGACTTTATCGCTCCTATAGGTTCAGTATTTGAAGATAAGTTTTTTAATGGCCTTAGCTTTGAATTTGCCTACAATCGTGGCCAGGTTCCGAATTCACTGGCCGAAGACGACAACAATGAGGAAGAGGGTTATTTCAAACGAGGGGATACCATAGTCGTTAAGTTCGCGTCTATTACCAATGAAAGCTATGAATTCTGGCGTGCCGCCGAAACCCAGTCATCATCAAATGGCAGCCCGTTTGCATCACCGGCACCCTTAAAAACGAATATCAATGGAGGAATAGGTATCTGGGAGGGATTTGCATATACACTGGACACCGTAATAGCCTTTTGAAGTTATGGAACAATTCAATTAATTCACATCCTGATTAACTATTTCAAACATGAGTGAAAAACCAGAACACCACAAATGCCTGATCATTGGGTCGGGACCTGCAGGTTATACGGCTGCCATATACGCCGCGCGTGCTGATTTGAAGCCTGTGATTATACAAGGACTGCAGCCCGGTGGACAATTGACCATCACTACCGAAGTGGAAAACTATCCGGGTTACCCCGATGGTACACATGGTCCGAAGATGATGGAAGATTTTAAAAAGCAGGCCGAACGGTTCGGAACCGATGTTCGCTGGGGATATGTTACTTCAGTAGATTTTACCGGCCCTGTACATAAGGTGGTGGTTGATGAAAAGACAACCATCACCGCCGATACGATTATCGTTGCTACCGGAGCTTCAGCCAAATGGCTCGGACTGGAATCGGAACAGAGATTAAACGGATTTGGTGTTTCGGCCTGTGCAGTGTGCGATGGATTCTTTTTTAAGGGACAGGATGTTGCAATTGTTGGCGCTGGTGACACTGCCGCAGAGGAGGCTACTTACCTGGCGAAGCTTTGTAAAAAAGTATACATGATTGTAAGGCGTGACGAAATGCGCGCATCAAAGGCTATGCAGCATCGTGTGTTCAACACACCAAACATAGAAGTGTTGTTTAACCATGAAACCAAAGAAATCCTTGGAGAAAAAGGTGTAACCGGCGCCCTGGTAGTTAATAATACTACCGGAGAGGAACGTATCCTCGATGTAACCGGATTTTTTGTAGCCATTGGACATGAACCAAACACACAAATTTTTAAGGGTTGGCTTGATATGGATGCTACAGGATATATCAAAACTGTACCTGGTACAACACGAACCAATATCCCCGGTGTATTTGCCAGTGGCGACGCGCAGGATCATGTTTATCGCCAGGCTGTCACCGCCGCCGGAACAGGCTGCATGGCCGCTATCGATGCGGAGCGGTACCTGGCTTCCAAGTGAATGTAAGTAGATTTTAAGTCACGTACAGTGAAATGAACCATCGAAGCAGGTGTTGTTTTTAACTGCTAATTTTCACCAACAGTTAGATCATATCTGGGTTCTAAATTATTCGAATCCGAAAATTAAAGCTATCGTTGGCATTAATTGTTTAGAAAGGACTAACTTCCGGTCATACATTTCATTGTATGCCGAGGTGGGTGTACCATTACCAGGAGAATGGTGGCAGGGATCAGTTAGATTCTCTTTTTTGTTTTCATTTTTCAATTACTGATATTTGACTGAATTATGAGTAACCTGGTACTTGCGCTTCTTTTAATCTTAACTAAAGCCAATCGCACGAAAAACGTGTGCGATGATGATAATGTACAGGTAATCAGTATTTTAAATTGGCGCCTTTGTAAAAGACGGTGTTGTAGGATTTTTACCATCAGCTCCATCTTTCATCTTTTGTTTTTTTCATTTTTCATTTCAATTGCTGTGGCTCAGGACGGAGCCCTCGATTTATCATTTAATCCCGGATCAGGAGCAAATGGTACTGTTTTCACCATTTCAGTTCAAAGCGATGAAAGGATTATTGCGGGTGGTACATTCAATATGTTTAATGGTGTTCAGGCTGGTGGAGTAGTAAGACTTCATTCGGACGGAACTGTTGATACTTCCTTCAACACAGGCACTGGGTTCAATGGGACTGTCTTCACTACAAATATTCAATCGGATGGAAAAATAATAATAGGAGGAACTTTTACAATGTTTAATGGCATTCTCGTTAACCGGATTGCCCGTCTCCATGCAAATGGTTCTATAGATACTTCATTTAACACGGGTACAGGATTTAATAACTTTCTTTTAACTTCTGCAATACAAAATGATGGAAAGATTCTTGTCGGAGGAAATTTTACCGTGTTTAACGGGGATACAATAAACCGGTTTGCCAGGTTGCATTCAAATGGATCTTTAGATACAAATTTTTCAATTTACAGCGGAGCAAATAATGTTGTTGCTGATATCGAAATTCAAAGTAATGGACAAATTCTAGTTGGAGGTTATTTTACTTATTTTTCCAATGGGTATCAAATGAGTCACTTGGTGAGGTTTGATTCTATAGGCAATCTGGATACATTTTTTGGACAAAGCACTGGATTAAATAATGTGGTACTGGCTGCAAAAATTGAGAGTAATGGACAAATTATTGCTGCAGGATCATTTACAAGTTTTTTTGGCAATAGCCCAAATTTGGCAATGCATGTAGTTCGTTTGTCTTCAACTGGCAATTGGATTCCGTTTGCTTCACCCGGTTCAGGAACTAATGACCGTATTGAAGCGCTAGCTGTTCAATCAGATGGAAAAATTATTGTTGGCGGTACATTTACAACTTGTAATTCAATTTCAAGAAACAGGATTTCCAGGATGAATTATGACGGGTCACTTGATACAACATTTGATCCGGGATCAGGTACAGATAATACAGTTCATGCGCTTAATATTCAAAGTGACAGTAAAATTCTAATTGGCGGAGCATTTTCAACTTATAATGGAATTTCACGAAATGGAATTGCACGTATTTTGGCTGTTAATGCAACCACTATACCTGAAGTGCATTCCTTTCCGGTAGTCATTTATCCAAATCCGACAACGGGATCATTTTTAATTATCACAGGGGAAAATAATGTCGCATCCCAGATTTCTGTTTATAATCAAATTGGAGAGAAAGTTTCTTTTCGCGCAGTGAATTTCAGTCAAGGTATTCATATTGATATTCACGGAGACAGTGGGATTTATTTTGTTGAAATCAAAAATTCCAATGAAATAAGACGAATCAAGTTTATTAAGCTGTAAATTGAACATCGAATAGATAATGTCATATGATTCGGTTATTGAACAATAAATGAATTTGAAATTTAGTGTTAACGTATTAACCTTTAGGTAGCGAAGTAAATATCTTATAAATTAAACGATAGGAACGCAATACATGCCGGATAATTTAAGCGGTTGCATATTCTGTTGAAATTGCTGACCTGCCAACACGAGCTAACAGCCCCTCTTTACTCCAAAATTACTTCAGTGGCTCCATATCCAAACTTTGAATAATCACCGTCGCTTACCGAAATACCAGTATAGTGCCGCAACTGGTTACGTAATTCTCGTTTCAATACGCCATTTCCAACACCGTGAATAAATATGATCCGTTTATAGTAATTTTTAATTGCATGATCCATTTCTTCCGAGAACCTGCGTAATTGAATACTCAGCATTTCGGAATTTGATAAACTCCTGAAATCCTCCGTCAGTTCTTCAATATGAAGGTCAACTACTTTTTCATTTATTAAAGTTCCCTGCTTCAATTGAACCTTAACATTACGCGGATATTCTTTCTTTACATTTGAATATGTGTGTCTTTCTTCGGTATACTTACTAATTAAATCTTTCAAATGGTCAGGTTCAGGTGAATTTTCCTCATACAATACATCAATCTTTGCAAAAGCGGCAACCCCTTTGAGGTCTTTGTGTGTATGATCGATTGTTGGGAGTAATACGGAAACATCTTTACGGATGTGATCAATCACTGGTCTTTTTTCTGAATGAAATAAAAGTGCTTCAAATCTGAATGATGAAATATCTACTAATTCTTCTCGTTTATATATTCCTAAAAGGGCTGAACTTTCTGGAAGTATTATTTCTCTGGCTATGCCAAATAACTTCCTGTGTTTCATACCAAGAAATGTAAAGGCCATATCAAATTGAGTTCTGTTTACCAGGCTGTACCGGACAATTCCGGTTAATATGGCTCCTGTTGCTTCCGGAGATGCAATAAAGCACAAGGTGTCAGGTTTGCATAGCTTCATGAGAAGACCCGGATCAATTACCTCAGCATGGTCTTTTGTTTCTTCAGGAATTGACTTTTCTGCAGGTTGAAACTCCTGTGTAATTATTAACTCATTTTCAAAGGCTTCAATCTCAAATCCATCTTC
>CAZPKJ010000052.1:8880-9578 GCA_964587075.1 uncultured Flavobacteriaceae bacterium
AATTTCAACAAGAACTTTACCACTACTCATAACACGGGTTACAGTGCCGTTTTGTTTTTCATTGATAAAGGCTACTCTGTCGCCAGGTTTGAATTTCATGATTCAAAAGTAGAGATAGTGAAACTTAAAATTTCCATTGCTGTCGTACTCCAGCGAAGGAGCGGGTATTTTAATGAATCCCACTACACTAAAAACTGACTTAAGGAATTTGCTTTTTACCGGGATCCGGGTTAAATCAATGTCGGGAGAAAGGTAATATTGCCTGCGGCGGGCTTCATCCGCAATAAAACTCCCTTCAGTCTCTGAAACGGAATTATTACGTGCGCCGGTCATGCCATCAGCACCATAACCAACTGCCACATTCAGCCATCGGGGAAACCCTGATTTTTCAGAAAGGAAAGCGCTAATGTTACCCGAAAGCCAATAGGTTTGACCGTTATAATCCTTGAAAAGGCTCTCTGTATAACTGTCGCCCAACAGCCCGGGACGATATTTCGCATAATTACTTTCGTGGAAGGAGAATTTTATTTTGACTCGTTGCTCGTTCCATGCCAGTTCCTGCGAAATAGCCATCAGCGCTCCTCCTGTATTTGCTATCATATCACCTGTTGAAAATCCCCATTCTTCCGAAAAAGCATCGAATATTTCGATGGTGGTGAGGAATATAAAACCAACCGATCCGCCCATCCAGACAGCTT
>CAZPKJ010000052.1:9588-16129 GCA_964587075.1 uncultured Flavobacteriaceae bacterium
GCTTTTTTTTCTTTCATGCCTGTCCATCGGAACAGTTCCATGCCCCAGTTTCCCAGGTAATACGCAGAACCTACATGCCCGATTTTATCCATTTGTAACCACTCGGAATTATCATTGAATGTATGAAATCCGGTAGTTGCATAGTCTTTGTACCATAATGTATACAGGCCGGTCATGGAAAGAATATACGCGCCACCCAATGATGCACCCAGAAATAAGCCTCTTTCGGGAACATAGGACGGGGCCGGATCAAAAAAAGTCAGGCTGTCCTGGCCAATTGCAGGCATATAACCAACACAAAACATGACTACCGCTATAGTATATGCGATAATCCTGTTTTTCATTGTCAATTGTTTGAATCCGCCAAAAGCAGATGTTAATTTAACATGGTTTGCTTACCGGCCTCAAGAATTTCAAATGCTGCTGCCTTTGTAGAGGATTCGGCATACGTACGTAAAACCGGCTCGGTACCGCTTGCGCGGATCATAAGCCAGTCGCCATTCTCAAAAAAGTACTTATAACCATCCAGGTCTTCGGTTCTGACCACCTTGTACTTCCCAAACGAATTGTATTTGCCATTACGGCAATTTTCGAGCACGCGTTGTTTAATATCTTCCCGTATGTGAAGGTCGTTTCGTTCAAATGAAAACGGGCCTACTATTTCATAAACCTCCTCAATCAGTTCCTGCAAGTTTTTGCCCGACTTTGCCATAAATTCCCATAGCACAAGACCGATCCATATTCCATCCCTTTCAGGGATATGCCCCTTAATAGCGATCCCCCCTGATTCTTCTCCTCCAATCAATACATCTTCATGGATCATAATTTCAGCAATATACTTAAATCCGATTTTTACGGTTTGCAGTTCAAGGCCATAATGTTCACACATACGGGCCACGCGGGGTGTAGTGGAGAATGCCGTACATACTTTTCCCTTCATGCCTTTATACTTGCACATATAGTGTATAAGCAGTAAAATGATGTGATGGGAATCGACGAAGTTACCTTCTGAATCATAAAAGCCTAACCGGTCGGCATCGCCATCTGTAACCAATCCACAGTCGATATCACCCGACAACTTTATCAAATCAGAAAATTCTTTCAGGTTTTTATGAATAGGTTCAGGAGCCTGCCCCATAAATGACGGATTGTATTCGCAATGCAGGAATGTTATATCGGGTAATATGCGGCGCATCACATTTTGTCCGGCACCGTACATAGCGTCATAGGCCAGTTGCAGGCCTGAATCGCGGATGGCTTTAAGATCGAAATTCTTTTCTATCAACGAAACATACATCGATTCAAGATCGGCATATTCCAGTAAGCCCTGTTTTTCAAAATCTGTAAGATTGACAGAGTCGGTTTCTATGGTACACCGGTCCTTAATAAGAGATTCAATTTCCGCTACATGAACAGGAAGGAGTGGCCCGCCGTAGCTCCCTTTAAGCTTGTATCCGTTGTAATCAGGAGGGTTGTGACTCGCGGTAATAATTACTCCAAGGTCGCATTTAAGCTCTACAGCTCCCATTGAAATCATAGGGGTTGAAACAAAATCTTTAGCCAGAATAACTTTTACACCCAGTGAACACATAACTTTGGTAACGGTTTCGGCAAACAGCTTCCCGGCAAACCGGCAATCGTGGCCTACTACAACAACCGGTTTATCATTTTTTTGTAACATCCAGCTGGCGGTGGCCTCGGCAACCCGGGCGACATTTTCTACGGTAAAGTCTTTAGCAATGATTGCGCGCCAACCGTCGGTTCCGAATTTAATACTATCCATTTATTTTAATATTTAATATTGTTTTGCTGATAATTGGTTTCAGTTAATTAACGTAAGTTTTATTCCTGAGCATACCCAATATTGAACAGTGTTTGAATAAAAACGGTCAACTTGTATTTTTCAGGTATAATCTGCTGATTTATCAATAGCTCATTACATATTCAATAAGCCTGTTCCACTGCATGGTGAGCAAAGCTTTATGATAGAGGATGGCGTCCTTGCGTTTTACTTCCTGTGAATTAATTTTTGTAATGATAAGGTTAAAGTCCTTAGAGCGTAAAAACGAAAACAGGTCCTTGTCGTTTATGGTAAAAAAAAGTTCCTTAACCGACTTTTGATTAATTTCATTGAGAGCTGAGTCGTTTACATAAATTAATACCGATTTGGTATCATATAAAATATCTTCCCCCGACTTTCGCCATATTTCATTTACTTCGATACGGGTTACCTTGAGTTTGTTTTTTTGCAGATGTGAAGTGATACGGTCGCCGCCAAGATTGAAGAATACCTCCTGGTTTTTGAAAAAGTACTCTTCCAGTTTTTTCGACAAACTTTTACTGTTAACCGATTTCTTATCGGATCCTTCGGTAAATGTATCGATGATATAACTTATATACTTATCGGGAGGATAAAAACCTATGAGAGTCTCATTAAACTTAAGGTTACGTATATAGTTTTGCTTTATCTCTTCCGATTCAGAAACTGTTTTAACAGGTTTCCCTCCAAACTGGGCAATGTTAAAAATAAACTTCTTTGAAAGCAGATAATTCGCGTAAGTAGCACTGTAAACACCATTGGCATTTGTGTTAATTCGTGTGCGTAAAAATAGTTCGTGGAGTTCTTTAAAATCGACGTAGCCAAATGCCACTTCCTCGTTGGTGTTACCACGATGGATAAATGATATGCCAAGTGTTTTTGTGCTGACTTCCCTTTTATTGTTGTCCCATAATTCGTATAAAAAAATTGATTCAAGCCCGGTAAATTTCACATTTGAGTGCTTTTCAATTTCCTGTACAGTAGAGCCGATAATCTGGATTTCCTTTTTTTGTGAGTCCCATAATTTAACCCTGTTCCCAATAATTTCCTGATAAACAAGTGCCGTGACTTCCTGAACAAAATTACATCCCAGAGTATCAACCTGGTCTGACCGGTTCAGCATCAGTAAAACAGGGATTTCCTGTGCTTTTAGCTGTCCCTGGAATGGTAGCAGGGCAATAAACATCATTATGGCAACAACAATTCTCATATGCAGGGGTTTAACCACCGGAACAAAGGTAAATATTTTGATTTAAAGTGCCCTATGACGTGATTTTCCTCCGGTCGAGTTCCCGTTGAAAACGGCGGGCATTGATCAGATGCTCGGGGTAGGTACGGGCAAAGCTGTGATAACCTGAAAAATCTGCCTTGGCGCAGAAAAATAGGTAGTTATGGTCGGTATAATTGAGGACCGCATCAATGCTTGAAATGGAAGGAATGCAGATAGGTCCCGGAGGCAGTCCCGCATTACGGTAAGTATTGTATGGCGAATCGGTTTCTTTATGGATATTGAGAACCCTTCTGATAGTAAAATCACCCAGCGCAAAAATCAATGTGGGATCGGCTTCAAGTTTCCAGTTACGGTTCAACCGGTTAATGTAAACACCAGCTATCATCGGCCTTTCATCAGCTTTTACCGACTCCTGTTCTACTATCGAAGCCAGTGTACTTACCTGAAAAGGATCCATTCCGATTTTATCAGCCTGTTTTTTACGTTTTGTGTTCCAGAATTTGCTGTATTCCTTTTTCATCCTGTCAAAGAACGCTTCGGCAGAAGTATTCCAGTAAACCTCATAGGTATTTGGTATAAACATGGCAGCAATTACATGCCTGCTGAGGCCCTCTTTTTGCAAAAATTCAGAATCGTGAAGCAAATTTACAATGGAAGCGGAATCGGCTTCAATTTGTCGCGATACTACACCAGCCAACTGGTTTACAGTACGGATATTGTTAAATACCAGTTTTACCGGCGATTGCCGCCCGCTCCTGAGCAGCGCCACCAATTCCTTGTTGGTCATCCGGTGCTTTAACTCATATCGACCGGGCCTTACCGCATTTGTATAACCCATTTGCCGCGAAACCCACGCGAATGTTTCGGGCCTTTCCAAAACACCCATTTCACGAAGTATGGTATGCACGTCTTCGAAACCGGAACCGGTAGGGATATGAATATAAACGGATTTTTGTTCTTTTAACAGCACATTTGGAAAATAAATCTTCTGATAAAAATGATAACCACCGGTACCAATAACTACCAACATTGCTGTAAGTACTATTACGGCAATTTTTATTGGATGTTTTTTCTGCTTTTTCATAATTAACCGGGAGGAAGATTATTTATCAGTTGTTGTGCCTGAATGTGCCCGGGTTTTCTTTTCAGAAACCGGGTCAGCAACTGGTATGCGTCCTGCCTTTTACCCAGCATCACCAGTAACCCCGACTTGTTCAGGACAGCCTGGTCGTAATCGGGGTCGAGTGCCAGTGCGCGGTCGTATAGTTTCCGGGCCGATGCGGTATCTTGTTCAGTCAGTAGCATAAGATATCCCAAATTGGTTAGTGCGGGAGGGTAATTGGGATAGTCGTGAATCGCTCTTTTTAAAACCTTTTTGGCCTCCTCATGTTTATTCAGCTGTACCAAAGCCGTTGCATGCTTGTTGGTAAAATCGTGAATAGATGGGGCCAGCCTGTACGCAATTTCAAAATATTCCGATGCACTTTTGATATCACCGGTGGCACGGTACGACTCACCAATCCGGTAAGCAGTCCATGCATGATCATTCGTCATAGTAACTTTATTCAAAGTTGATTTTATTTCAGGATACGTACTTACATACTTAATAACTTCACGGTAGTTGGTTTCTAAAAAAGCAATATGTACAAGTGGCGTAAAGTGTTCCTTTACCTGCTTCGCTGTTGATGACGGAAAATATTTCTTAGCTGAATCCAGAACTTCTTTTCCGAAATTAAATTTTTCATGATAAGCAATAAACGCTTTTCCAATGCTAGTATTTCCGGGCTCAGGGTTGTTAATACATACTATCCCTGCGAACTGTTTTATTTTTTCAATTTTTGTTTCATCAACGGGTTTTCTTATAAAGTGATCGTGTACCGAAACATGTGGAATATCGGTGGCGCCGGAAGCAGGCATATGACATTTTACACAATTAAAGTTCAAAGCTTTTAATTTGGATTCCTTTTCGGTGCATACGATTTTATTAATGCCTGTATGACAATTGTTGCAGGCATTGTTGAAGAGACCGGTTCCGGTTACTTTTACACTTACATGCGGATTATGACAGGTAACACAAGTGAGTGCATCCTTGTAAGGCCTCAGTTTATCGGCGGGCGATTTTTCAGCGTTTAATTTGCTTTGGGTAAAGCAACGACTCATTTTCATTCTTTCAACATGCGAAGCCATGATATGTTCATGTTCACCCCCTCTGAACACGGGCATAAATACATTCATTACATCCGACAGTTTCATGCCTGGCCTGAAATCGAGAAACGATTTTCCATCTTCCAGTACCGCGTTACCCTGGATGTGACACCGCTGGCAAACATCAAGCTGCAGATCGATTGGAAGTTTTGCAGGATTTACAATGGAGTAATCAATTCCAGTAACTACATCAACTATCTTTCCGGCACGTTTATCGGCTACATGTACAGCTCCCGGACCATGACATCGTTCACAGTTAATACCGCTATCCACAAAATCGAACCGGTTCTCCGATCCGGGAACAAATTCGGGCAATGAATTATGACAAGTGATACACTCAAGCCCTATGAGCCTGCTGAACCTTGAATTGCCTCCATTTTCAAATCCCGGCGGTAAGTCCCATTTGCCTTTTTGTGTGTAAAATGTTAAAGGCATCTGGTTAAGATACCCCAGTGTACTCATGATGTGTGAGTTTGTATGTTGTCCGGAGCCAACAATATATTTGACCGTTTCTGTTCGTTTGTAAATGGTATCGTTGCCATCCAGCCTGTATTCAAGAATTCGCAAGGTGTCCTGATCCCAGAAGGGGGTATAATAAAAGTCAAGATGTGCATCGTAAACGGCCGGATGGTTACCAAAATCGGCGCTGCTTTTTTTTCGCGAAGCCACATCCATTGACTGCCCCATTCCGGTTAAGATGTAAGAATCGTAAATAGATTGATGACATTCACGGCACGCATTCATACCGATATATGAATTCTTTGGGTCAAGGCTTGCATATTGGTCGGGTATGGCTTCCTTTTCTTTTGCCCTGTTTGTACATTGAATATTAACAATAAGTAATGGTATTAACATGAATGCGCAGGCACCAATCAAATATTTTATGTAACGGGTCCTTTTCAAAAGTTTAAAAAATGATTTTTAAAATCGGGGGTTATGAATTTTCTGCATAAAAAAAACATTGATCCACGATCCGTTTACCAGCGTCCAGTCTTTAAATTCCCCGGTACAGGTAAAGCCTGCCGATGAAAATAACCGGATACTGGCTTCATTGTTAACATGAATATGACAGTATAGCTGGTGTAGGTGTAAAACATGAAAGGCATATGTTGAAAGCAGTTCAAGTGCTTCATGCGCTATTCCCTGCCGGCGTTTTTCTACTTTGCCGACAAGTATTCCAACCCCGGCACGAAGATGAGAAGGATCAAAGTCAAATAAATCGACGTATCCTACGGTTTCATCACGACTGCCATTTTCTTTTTTTAATTCAATGGCAAGACGTAACT
>CAZPKJ010000053.1:0-13474 GCA_964587075.1 uncultured Flavobacteriaceae bacterium
ATACTCCATAATACGGAATTATATGCATGCGCCCAGGGCCAATTACGCGCAGGTGTATGTGAACGGACAATATATGGGGCTTTACACCAATGTTGAAGCTGTTACCAAAACTTTTTTGGAAAGCACTTTTCAGACCAATAACAACACATTTTTTTATGCCGATAACGGTGGATGTAATTTTGTTTATAAAGGGCCTGACAGTTCGCTGTATTTTCCTAATTATACCTTAAAATCCGATTATGGCTGGAATGACCTGGTGTTATTGTGTAACACTTTAAAAAACAATATGAGTTCCATTGAAACTGTACTGGATGTAGACCGCACACTTTGGATGCTGGCACTCACAAACGCTATGGTAATACTGGACAGCTACATCGGACAACCTTCGCATAACTTTTATGTTTACCGCGATCATAACGGTCGTTTCAATCCGGTAATATGGGATTTGAACGGGGGGTTTGGTGTTTTCAACAATCCCGGAAACGGCCCCGCATATAATGTTTCACAAATGCAGAATATGTCGCCATGGCTTCATGTTAACGACAGCATGTGGCCACTTGTAAATAAACTGCTCAATATACCGCGATATAAAAAAATGTACATCGCCCACATGCGAACCATCTTAAACGAGCAGTTTACAAATAATAATTACTTCAATGAAGGTATGTTTATGCAAAGCGTAGCTGATACCGCTGTTCTTTCTGATCCAAATAAATTCTTCACCTATTCGCAGTTCCTTGGAAACTTAAATAACAATGTCATTTCAGGACCTAAAACCATTCCGGGTATTACTTTGCTGATGAATGTACGTAAGAACTATCTGAACTCAACCGTCGACTTCCAGCAAATTCCTCCTGATATTATTTCTGTTCAAAGTTCGGTATCGGTGCCTCCGGTAAATTCCAATGTATTTATCACCGCGGAGGTAAGTAATGCCACTGCCGTTTTTCTGGGGGTCCGTCATGATGTTTTAGAAAAATTTAACCGGGTAATGATGTTTGATGATGGCCTTAATGGCGATGGGCTTGCCGGAGATGGTATTTACGGATTACAGGTTCCGGTTAATACCCCCGAAACACACTATTATATTTACGCCGAAAATGGTGTAGCCGGTATTTTCTCTCCGCAAAGGGCCGAACACGAATATTATATTCTATACTCCGGCTTCGCCGCTATAAATGCCGGCGATATTGTTGTGAATGAATTTATGGCTATCAATAATACTACCGTGTCCAATTCGAACGGGTCCTACGGCGACTGGATAGAACTTTATAATAACACATCCGCTGATCTTGAACTGGATTTCGTTTACCTTTCAGATGATTCAGCTACACCATACAAATGGCAGTTCCCTTCGGGCACAACAATTAATGCCGGATCTTTTCTGATTGTTTGGGCCGACGAAGAAACAGGGGCCGGGGAGTTACACTGTAATTTTAAATTATCAGGCGGCGGAGAACAGGTAATACTGTCTTATCCAAACGGTTTTATAATTGACAGCATATCCTTCACACAACAACAACCCGACATTACCTTTGGTCGTTATCCGAATGGTACCGGACCCTTTGTTACTATGCAGCCCACTTTCAATAATTATAACAGCATTACCGGCGTGGCCCAAAATGCTGATCAAATTTCATCTGTCAGCGTTTACCCAAATCCTTCTGATCAATTTGTGTTCTTTGAAATCCATGAGCCGAAACAAACAAATTTATCCCTCATTATTTCTGACGTAGCGGGACGTGAAGTTATGTTTGGCGACCTTCATAGTGGTGTAAATTATTTTTCACATCAGCTTCATGGGGGGCTTTATTTTTATAAGATATTATCGGACCACCATGAAATTGGTTCCGGTAAACTGATTATTTTATAAGAGCTTGTTTTATAGTTAGTTAAGTGTATCAGGGTGCCTGGTGGTTTATATCGTTAATTCTCTTACATTTGATTCATGAGACTGGCTGTACTGCTGCTGATTTTTAATTCCGCAATTCAACATGTATGCGCACAAACCGCAAATCCTTTTGCCGTTTGGAAAAATCCGGTAAATAATCAATACTATTTTGCTCGCATAGATGCATCAACCGGAATCAAAACCGACTATCAGGTTATACCGGGAATGACAACCTATGTAGCCGGCGATAAAACCGCATATAATCCCGACAGTAATTATTATTATGTTACCGGTTTGGCGGAGGGAGCAACCCGGATTTATACCATCGATGCGGTCACCGGAAACACTGTTTACAGTCCCGAAATATTTACCAATATTGTTGGGTTGGTATATAATTGTAACGATTCAACACTTTATGGACTGTGTGTATCCTGTCTGAACAATACTTTGGCAAAGATAAATCCGGTTACAGGCGAAACAACTATGATTGGTTCGCCAATTTCCATGACTGCATATCTTGGTGGTAGTTTTACATATGATGTTTCACAGAATCTTTACAACTTTGTAGTTATAAACGGAAACAATTATTATTTGCGTTCCTATGAATTGCCCTGGGGGAATCTGGTTTACAATAACCCGATCTCGTCAAATTTAAAGGGCCATCAGTACAGCATTCAGCATTCGGCTGTTTTCGTGTTAAAGGAATATAATGGGCAGTATATTTTACAACGACTTAAACTTAGCAACGGGTCGCTTACAACCATTGGGGTGTTAAACGGAATCAGCCTTGGCATAACCAGTGAATCGTCAGCAATAAATTCAGCCGGCGAATATGTTTTCAGGGGATTAAATGCCAGTAGTATGCCGGCTGTGATTACCGTTAACCTGACCTCGGGCGCAATTATTAATGCTGTGCAAACAAACGACAATGCGATTGGCTTTGAAGAAAGTGGTTGTTGTACAAACAACATAACTGCTTTGGAAACCGGAAATTATTCTACCACCGGCACCCTCCGGATCTATCCAAATCCCGCACATAGCCACTTTTACTTATCAGGCAATACACTCGGTGTAACGTCTGTAAATTTATGTGCTCCGAATGGCAAACTTATTCGATCATATAAAACAAGTTTCCCTTTACATGAACTCCGTTTCGACCTGGGCTCAACAGGTGCGGGAATATATTTTGCTGAAGTTTGCTTTGAAGATGGCCGAAGAATTATTCAAAAGCTTATAATAAACCCAAACGATTCATTCTGATTTTACAGACTTAAAAAGCAGCCTCTGCCTGGGAGCTATTTTGGTTACAATTAGCTTTTTTGTTAGCTTTACAGGATGAAGCTGCCGCTAACCTTATCAATATTAGTTTTACTGTGGCATTGTCGTGGCCAGGCTCAAACTGCAATGCCATTTTGTGTATGGCAGAATCCTTCCAATAATAATTACTACTTCGCGCAACTGGATGCGTCTACAGGTATCAAAACCGATATTCAGGTCATAGCAGGAATGACCGCTTTTGTTGCCGGCAGTAAAACGGCTTTTAACACCGACAGTAATTATTACTACGTTACCGGCCTTGCTGGTGCCGTTGCACGATTATACACCATTGATGTAACTTCCGGCAATACGGTATATAATCCGCTTCTGTCGGCCAATGTGGTAGGTCTCGAATATAACTGTAACGATTCAAGCCTTTACGGACTACGCGTATCGGGCAATAATTATGACCTGGTAAAAGTTAATCCGGTTAACGGTACCGTTTCAGTTATTGGAACTCCGGTTGTAATAAACGCCTATACAGGCGGAACGTTTTCCTTTGACCGTGTTCAGCAACTGTATAATTTTGTCGCTCTCGTTGGAAATAATTATTATTTACAATCCTATTCTCTGCCAGGCGGAGGGCTTATCTACAACAACCCTTTCCCCGGAAATGTAGCGGGTCACCGGTATAGTTGTGCTGACTCATCTGTGTACGGACTCTTTGAAAGCGGAAGTCAATACCTGCTCCAGGAAATAAAACTTGCCACGGGAACCGCTTCAACAGTATCGGCTTTAACAGGAGTTACTCCAGGAATAATTACCGAGTCATCGGCCATAAACGCAAATGGTGAATACGTTTTCAGGGGCTTTAACGGTTTGAATGTAGTTTCTCTCATTACCGTTAATCTGAATAATGGTGTCACCATCAATGTAGTTCCAACCAACGACAATGCAACCGGTTTCGAAGAGGGCATTTGTTGTTACGACACAACATCGGCCGTAGGAGCTGAGGAATTAAAATCTGTCCTCCCCGTACAGATAGTCCCCAATCCTGCAGAAGGTTCCTTTTGCCTTATGAATATACCAGCTCCGGCCAGGCAAGCAATTTTATTATCGTCTGCTGGCATACTACTTAAAACTTTTAACGTTTCAAATGAGTCAGAATATACTTTTGATATTTCAAACTTTCCCCGTGGAATTTATTTTATCGCGATCCAATTACCCACCGGAGTGAATCAACTGTTGAAAGTAATCTTAAAATAGTTTTGTATTTAAATTAAGCGAAACGGTTGCCCGTACAATTATTATGATTCAACTTTCATTTTATATTTCGGTCACTTTCGGCGTTATACTAATCGGTGCAGGACTGCTTATGTTGCTGCTGCCTGAAAAAGCTCGTGTGTATATCCGTATGGCAGGCAGTACAAATCTCATAAACTACGGCGAGATAACAATACGGATGATTCCAGCCGCAGCCCTTATTATTTTTGCTGAATCGTCAAAGTTTCCTGAATTATTCAGGCTGACGGGCTGGTTCATGATAGCCACTTCCCTGGTTCTGTATTTTGTACCAAGAAAATGGCATCATCAATACGCTCTCATCTGCGCAGAAGTACTGAGTCCAAAAATTCTACGAATTGTATCTCCATTCTCCATATTTTTCGGATGTTTTATTATCTACGCTGTAATTTAATGGAAATAACTCTGCTTATTTAAAGGTGCTTTCGCTGACACAAACATGAATTCTAAACACCAAGTGCACTTTTGATTGCCCGGATCGAAGAGAGGTGATGGTCGTCGTGCTCCGCAACAAAATGTGCCATATCCACAGGCCGCATGGGTATTTTTAGCCTGGGGTGCATTGATTGAAAATTCTGAATCTCTTTATCCAGGTTCAACAAACGGTTGGTAAATGTCAACCGGTCGGAGTGGAATTTCTTTAACAATTCATCCAGTGATTTCAAATTGTGATTCGCCTGCTCGGTTGCTTTATTAGTCATGTCGGCCGCGCGCAACATCGATTTCCTGTAAATAAAATCATCGATTCTCCCCTCATGCAAAAACTCAAGATCCGACAAATGGCCTATATGCTCCTTAATACTCCACTTGTTGTAGATGCGGGCACCCGCAACATCATCTGCTAACCCGGTTACCATATTTTCCAGCCGGCACGAAGTTCCGTAAAGCCGCTCGAGTATGTTTGGCAAAAGTGTTGCCGTTAAACCAAAAGTAAATGTCCTTTCAATCCATGGTGTTTGGTTCATGATAAATTTATCAGCTGTGGTGTTCTTCAAAATTAATCAAATTTAAATTCCCCCTGTATATTAATAAATATCTTCGCAAAGGAATGTGATCAGTCATATAAAACCGGATACTGTAAAGCAGCATATTTTTACCTGCCCGGTTTATATATTAAAAAATCTATTACATTTATTCCCTGATGAGCCACAGCGATTTGTCCGTTCCTCAAAATAATATGTATAACTCCCCTTCCGAAATCAATTCTGCAGGCCGTATATTCGAAATACAGCACTCTGATATCAATTTGCAGAAACTCAAAGACACAACCGCCAGGGTCCGGTTACAAAAAATTAAACGGATTGAAGCATGGCTGAATGAAATTTCAAACCGGGATAAAATCATTGACGCCCTGTATGCCGATCTTCGAAAACCGGCATATGAAACCATCTCCAATGAAATCATTACCGTACAGCTTGTTATTACATATCTGAAAAAACATCTCAGGTTATGGTGTGCCGGCGAAAAAATTCAAAGCCCTCTGGCACTTCTCGGGTTCCGTTCCGGTATTGTTTATGAACCAAAAGGACATGTTTTAATTATTTCGCCCTGGAACTTTCCGTTTCTTGTAACTATTAACCCTTTGATTTATGCTATTGCCGCGGGAAATGCGGTTATTATCAAGCCTTCTGAAATGGCTCCGCACTCTTCAAAGCTGCTCAGGGAAATGATATCCTCCCTTTTCCACGAAAGTGAAGTGGCGGTAATAGAGGGGGGAGCAGAAACCGCTTCGATATTGCTACACAAACCCTTTAATCATATATTCTTTACCGGTAGTACACGTGTTGGAAAATTAGTAATGCAGGCTGCCGCTCAAAACCTGGCTTCGGTCACATTAGAGCTTGGCGGAAAATCGCCGGTAATTGTTGACGATTCCGCAAACATTAAGTCGGCGGCAAAAAAAATAGCATGGGCCAAAACATTAAACTGTGGCCAGAGTTGTGTCAGTCCTGACTACCTTCTCATACATGAGTCGTGAAAAAATGAATTTGTGGCTGCTTATCTTTATTATACCGATAAATTTTATAACTCCGATAAGCAGGGTGTTGAAAAGTCGCCATACTATGGCAGGATTATCAATACGCAACATATGAAACGGATTTCAAATATGTTGCAGGATGCCGTACAGAAAGGCGCGGTTGTTACACACGGCGGCAACATGAACGAATCCGAAAAATATATTGAACCCGTTATTGTGGAAAATGTTTCGGCTGATATGATAATCATGCAGGAGGAAATTTTCGCCCCTGTACTTCCGGTTATCACCTTTGTTGAATTGCATGAGGCCATCAAATGGATCCGGGTTAACCCAAAGCCCCTGGCCTTATATATTTTTAGTGGAAACCGTAAAAACATCAATTTCATCACCCGTCAAACATCCGCCGGCGGCACAGTAATCAACGATTTAATGACTACTATTGTGAACCCGGCGCTGCCATTCGGAGGAGTTAATCAAAGCGGGATCGGAAAATCAAACGGCAAAAACGGGTTTATCGAATTTTCAAATGCCCGGGGGGGTTCAAACAAAGCGTTTTGATACCCTGTTTTTCGTTTATCCGCCCTTTAAAAAATGGGCTATAAAGTTACTTCATAGGATCTCACGATTTTAAGTATTTTTAACAGCCTGTGGCACAAAGTTTAAAATGCATTAAATTTGCATAGAACGGCTCACACCCCGTGAGTGCAACCTCCTTCTAATCCGCCCTGTTATGTCTCAACTACGTACTGCTGCTTTCGTACTTCTGGCCATATGTATTCCCTCAACTCTGGCTTACGCCTGGCCGGCGCCAACGCTTATAAATCCGGTTAACGGAGCCCTGGTTCCAACCGGTGTTACACTCGACTGGGGTGCAGTATTTCTGAGCGAACGGTACCAACTACAGGTTGATACGTCCATTAATTTCAATTCGCCTGTGTTATATTCCATCACAAAAAATTATATTAGCAGCAGCAGCTCCAACCCCGATACGGAACAATTCATTGATGATTTGTTTTTCGGGAAAGTTTATCACTGGCGCGTGCGGGCGTATGTGGCAGGCGATACTTCTATCTGGTCGCAACAAACATTTATTACCCGGAACTTTGTGAACCCCAACGCCCCCTCCAATGGCAGCAGCGCCTGGACCGGCGTAACACTGGATTGGCTTACACATACAGGAGTCGATTTTTATGATGTAGAAACCGATACCGTAAACACTTTTAATTCTCCGGCTTTGAAAAGCGCTTCCAATGCTTATATCAATGCCAACAGTGCCAATTCCGATACCGAGTATTTTTTTGATGATCTTTATTTTGGACGGATTTATTTCTGGCGTGTACGTGCCCGCAACGCAGTTGACACTTGTGCATGGAGTAATGTGTGGACAATCGCCACCAATGATTTTGTAACACTGATAACACCAACTGACGGCCAAACCAATGTAAATTCGTCAGGGATAACACTCAACTGGAACGCACATCACGGCATTGATAATTATCAGTTGCAACTTGATTCCGTCCCAAACTTTAACTCTCCGGGACTGGTTGATATCTTAAAACTTTATATTAATACCAACAACAACAACTTCGATACACAACACAATACCGGTGTCCTTACGGCCAACACCACCTACTACTGGAGAGTGCGTGCGCTAAACGCCGTGGATACCAGCAGCTGGACCACCTGGTCGTTTTCAACGGCCAATTGTGCAAATCCGGGAGCTATTTCAGGAAATACTGCGGTATGCCAGGGAAGTACCACCGACTATTCCGTTACTCCGGTTGCCGGGGCGGTGTCGTATAACTGGTCGTTGCCGGCAGGATGGACCGGCTCATCAACTACCAATATCATTACTGCAACAGCAGGTACCGGCGGTGGTGTAATTTCATTAACGGTAACAAATCCCTGTGGTACTTCAGTGGCACAAACCTTAAATGTTAGTGTCGATTCCTTACTGGCCGGAACCATTGGCCCGCTTACGGGTCAGAGTGTTGTTTGCGAAGGTGCCCTGGCCTCTTACTTTGTACAGCCCGTTCCCGGTGCCACCGGTTATATCTGGACCTCGCCCGCTGGCTGGACGGGCAGCACGAGTACCAATAATTTGCTGATAACGGCAGGACCGGCTGGTGGAACAATTTCCGTTACAGCTGTTAACTCATGCGATACCTCTTCAACGGTTTCGGTATCTACAACAGTTGAACCCCTTCCCGCACAACCTGCAGCAATTACGGGCGACACGATTGTATGCTTTGGAGAGCCGGCCGGATTCAGTATTCAACCCGTACCGGGGGCATTCAGTTATACCTGGACGCTTCCCGGAGGATGGACAGGGTCATCAAATGGTGTTTCTATCCAGGCAACGGCAGGGCAGAATGGCGGGACCATTACGGTAAGCGCACAAAACATGTGCGGGCTATCGGTTCCTCAAACACTATCGGTGTCTGTAAACGTAATTGATGTTTCGGTACAGGTAAATGGCATTATGTTAACATCGAATGCCAATGGCGCCACGTACCAGTGGCTCGATTGTGATAATGGTAACTTACCGGTTCCCGGAGATACCAGCCAGGTTTTTGTTCCGGCTGCAAACGGTAATTATGCCGTTGCTGTTTCTCAAAACGGGTGCACCGACACTTCAGCATGTATTTCGGTGACATCGGTTGGTATTAAAAATGATTTTGAATTCAGCAACCCCCGCATTTATCCCAACCCCTCTGATGGGAAATTTACGATTGAACTGGCTTACGTACCGGTTGAAACCCACCTGACTATTTCCGATATGCAGGGAAGGGTGGTTCGGGAGGAAATAAATCTGCGTGAAGGAAAAAATATTTTTGAATTGACCGTTGCTCCTGGAATATATTTTGCTAAGATAACTTCCGGAAAAATGAACACCGTTATAAAACTGATCATTGAATAACCACTAAACCTATAATCTGACCCAATCATGAATCAATTTATACTTAGATTTTTACTGGCTTTAAGCACTACTGTTTTTTTATTTGAAGGTAAATTATTTTCACAGCCTATGTACAAACCTTCTGCGTATGAGATTAATCAGCTTCCCGAATGGGCCAGGAAAATGTACAGCGATAATCCTAATGTATTTGAAGTGGACTCGCTTTACAATTTGTACTATGAAAATAACGAATTTGAAAAAACCTATCATACGCAATACTATAAAAAGTGGAAAAGGGCCGTTGCGGAATTTGTTGATGAATCAGGTTTTATTCAAATTCCATCCGGGCAACAAAGAAATACCATATTAGAAAATCATTATCTAAAAAAAAGTCCGGCTACACAATCCGCGTGGACGCTTGCAGGACCGGTGCAGGTTTTAAATAACACCGGTGTTCCGGGGAAACGACAATCGAATATTTATTCCATCGATCAATGCTTATTTATCCCGGATATATTGTACTGCGGTACTGAACCCGGCGAAGTTTATAAAAGCGCTGATGGTGGCGACACCTGGACCAATGTTTCCATGAATGAAAATTTTGGAAGCGGGGTTACTGCTATCGAAGTTGACCCGTTCAACGGCGATGTAGTTTTCGCAGGTGGCAACTCCGGCGTATTCAGAAGTGTTGATGGCGGGTCGGTTTGGGTAAATGTCCTTCCACAAACAAGCTTTGGGGTAAATGAAATTCTTATCAATCCTTCCAACACTCAAATTGTTCTTGCTGCAACCAACAAGGGGCTTTACAGATCTGTTGATGGCGGGGTTAACTGGACCCAGTTATATAGTCAAAAGTCGTACGACATAAAAATTAATTCCGCCAATGACGCCATTGTTTACCTGGTAAAAAACAATCCCGCACTTGTCATCTGTGAGTTTTATATTTCAACCGATTCAGGCGCAACATGGGCGGTTCAAACAAATGGCTGGTACAGCTCAACCGATCCGGCTCGTAACGATGGAGGTGCAAGAATTGCTGTAACACCTGCTGACCCTGACCGGGTTTATGCCTACCTGATTGGAGAATCAAAAGCAAATGATTACGGCTTTATTGGTGTATACAGAAGTGATGACGGGGGCTCATCATGGACTTTGCCTAACGGTCCGACAGGAGGGCCCTATTCTTCTGCTCATCCTAATCTTGCTTATGGAAATCCGAACTGGACATATCACCAGGGATTTTATAATTGTGCCATAGTTGCCAACGAGTTTAATGCCGACCAGATACTGATCGGTGGTTTAAATTTATGGCGGTCCGACAATGGCGGAACAACTTTTAGTTCAGTTGCAGGCTACATTGGGGGCCCGCTCGATATGCATGTCGATAACCAGGATTTCAGGATGGTTAATGGCAACTGCTGGATAAGCACTGATGGCGGAATTTACAAGTCATTAAACTTTTTTACTACACAACCTGCCTTCAAAATGCATGGTATACATGCTTCCGACTACTGGGGGTTTGGCACGGGATGGAATGAAGATGTGATGGTCGGGGGGTTATATCATAACGGCAATAATGCCTATCACGAAAATTATGGTTATGGAAATTTTCTGGAACTTGGGGGTGGTGAAGCTCCAACAGGTTATATTAACCCCGGGGACAATCGAAAGGCCTATTTTTCGGATATCGGCGGAAAAATTTTACCACTTCTTATTACAGATCCAATAACGAGCTTTTCTATCGGCAAAAGCCCCAATGAAAGTTATTATGCTGCTGAATCCAGTGAGCTCGAATTTCATCCAAATTGTTACAATGTTGCATATATTGGTAATGAAAATAAATTATGGCGCACCGATGACGGTGGCGCATCCTATAATTTGGTATATACTTTTGGCACAGCTTCCAATAACCAGGTAAAATACATTGAGATTTCATCCAACAATCCCAATATCATTTATCTGAATCAACAGCCTGCTTCCGGCAACACAGGTACATTGTGGAAAACCGATGATGGGGGTGTTAGCTGGAACACCCTGCCAATCCCACCGGGAAACAGCCGGAGAATGCTGATCGCACTTGATGCGGCCGACGACCAAAATGTATGGATTGCTTATCCCGGAGGAACGAACGGAAACAAAATTTATAAGTCTGTCAATGGCGGATTAAACTGGTCGAACATTTCCACACCGGTGCTGAATAATGATCAGGTACATTCACTGGCATGTATAGCCGGGACTGATGGCGGTATTTATTATTGCACAAACCGCACGGTTTATTACCGTAACAATGCCATGAACGACTGGCAGGTTGACAACAACGGATTGCCTGCTTTTCTGAATTCAAACATTGCGCGGCCCTTTTACAGGGATGGTAAAATACGAATAGCGTCATACGGTAAGGGTATTTGGGAAAACACCTTGTTCGAACAACCTGCGTTTCCGGTTGCAAGAATAAATGTCGATAAATTAACACAAACGGTTATTTGTGAGAATGACTCTTTTTATTTTGAAGACCACTCTTTTCTTAATCACTCCAATGCGAGCTGGCAATGGACATTTCAAAATGGAAACATCACATCATCCATGATCAGGAACCCTGTTGTTCACTTTTCTAATCCTGGCATGAATATGATTACACTTACTGTAACCGATGGAAACGGTTTACAGGATTCGGATACCATATTTGTTGAAGTTATTAACTATGCGGCAGCTTCGGTTATTTCGGAGGGGTTTGAGGGAAATTTTATTCCTTCAGGCTGGGCTACCTTTAATGAAGATGCCAATGGGCAATGGTCGTTATCAACCAACGCTGGCGGATATGGACTTTCGCAAAAGAGTGCCATTTTTGACAATTACAATATCAATTCACTGGCAACCTTTGATGACCTCAGGGCATTTGTGAACACCACCAATAGTATTGACCCTATGATTACATTCGATATTGCTTATGCCCCTTACGGGGGAATATATTCTGATACACTGGAAGTTTTAGTATCGGCCGATTGTGGTATTACTTTCACATCATTATATAAAAAAGGCGGGTCATTACTGGCAACCTCACCCAACAACCAAAATTATTTTACTCCACTTGCAACACAATGGAGAACCGATTCGATTGATATTTCTGCTTTTACCGGATATGATAAGCTCATGGTTGCATTCAGAAATATTGGCCATTGGGGAAATGTAATTTATCTCGATAATATAAACATTGATAATTTTTCATCCTCTGTCGGAGAATTCCCGGTTGTAACTGAAATTTATGTTTATCCAAATCCCGTTAACGCCGGAAACTGCCTGCAACTCCTGTTGCCTGATGAAAAGAATGAAGTTGTGCTTTTTGACCTGAATGGCAAAACACTTGCAAAGTATTATTTGTCGGGCGCTGCACAGTTTGATATACCCTCCCGTCTAAATTCAGGCAGCTATTTGTTACAAATAAAAAATTCAAACAAAATTTGGAACAAAGTGGTGATTATAAAATAGGATGGCTGTTCATTGCAAGAACGTATTGCATATTTCTCAGCATTTTGAAATTTAACCCTCTGGATCCCGCTTATGAATGCTATGCATACCGGGTTTGAAAAGTACGCTGTTTAAAAATTTATGAAACGAGCCGTGGTTAAAGTTCTCCTTCCGGCTTTTTACCCTTTATTGGTTTAATCCAATTTTAAGCACGTTCTTTTGACCTTGATTGGGCACTTGCTATATTTTGTTTTTATCCAACTCTTGCCTATTTTTGAATCGAAATTACTTTCATGAGTTAAACCTAAATCTTAAAATAATCCAATGAAATCTTTGTTAAAAAACATATTGCCTGTATTGGTGGCAATTTTATTGCCGTTCCTTTCCCCGGCGCAGGACTGGGTAAGCAAAATGCAGGATCCTAACGCGAATTTTTTTGAAACACGCGAGGCATTCAACGACTATTACAGCAATTATGTATCAAACTATCGGCAGCAGCATGGTACCGATCCGGTTAAAGTACCGGGGTACAAGCAATTTAAGCGCTGGGAATGGTTTATGGCCCCACGTGTAGGTCCCGGCGGTGAGCGATTTAATCCCTCCAAAGTATTTATGGAGAGTCAGCAGTACCGGCAGCAATTAAATACCGCAAATGGAGGTAACTGGACATTCATCGGCCCAG
>CAZPKJ010000053.1:13484-15986 GCA_964587075.1 uncultured Flavobacteriaceae bacterium
AGCCGTTGTTCCTTCGAACGGGGGCGGAGCCGGACGTTTGAATGTAGTTCGGATACATCCAACCGATCCTAATACAATGTTTGTTTGTACGCCTGCCGGCGGATTATGGAAAACAACTGACGGCGGCTTGTTCTGGTCATCCAATACCGACCAGCTGGCGCAGGTTATCGGATGTACCGACCTGGCCATTGATCCTTCGAATCCCGATATCATGTACCTGGCAACAGGTGATGGTTTTGGCAGTTCAACTTACTCGGTTGGTATTTTGAAAACCACCGACGGGGGAAATACCTGGAACACAACCGGACTTTCGTTTTCAATGGCAAGCTACCGCCAGGTAAGCCGGATCCTGATTGACCCAAACAACACGAATACGATTCTGGCAGCCGCGTCAAATGGTGTTTACCGCAGTACCGATGGCGGAACCACATTTACCAATATGCAAACCGGTTCATTTAAGGACATGGAGTTTAAACCCAGCGACCCGAATACCGTTTATGTTTCGGGAGCTGAATTTTACCGTTCCACTAATAACGGTCAGTCGTGGACCAAAATCACCGCCGGCCTTCCTGCCGTTGCCAATGTCAGTCGTATGGCTATCGCGGTAACTCCCGCCAATCCTGATCTGGTTTATATGATAGTTGGCCTCCCTGCACCAAATTATGGTACCGAAGGTTTTTATAAATCTACCAACAGTGGTGTAAGTTTTACAAAACCCAGCACACCCGCTCTGGGTACACAACAGTGGTATGACCTGGCATGCGCCGCTTCTCCCACCAATGCCGATGAGGTTATTATTGGCGGACAGATCGACTTCAAGCGGTCTACTAACGGCGGCAGCACATGGGCTCAAAACGGTGCTGGCACACATGTCGATTATCACGATGTGGTGTATACAGGAAGCAGTACCTACTTTATGGCTAATGATGGTGGTATCTATAAAACTACCAACAGCGGAAGTTCCTGGACAAACCTGAGCAATACGCTTGAAATTTCACAGATGTATGGCTTTGGGCAATCGGCGTCGAACCCAAACCTGCTCCTGCAAGGCTGGCAGGATAACGGAACCAACCGGTTCAACGGATTCAGCTGGGCGCATGTAATGGGTGGCGATGGAATGCTTTGTTTTATCGACCGTACCAACGATCAGAACATGTGGGCCTCAACTCAAAACGGCGGACTTAACCGTTCAACTAACGGTGGAGGCACATGGCAAAATGCCACCACCGGCATCAATGAAGCAGGACCCTGGGTTACTCCCTGGCTGCAAGATCCGGTTACATCAACAACTTTGTATGCAGGTTTTATAAACGTTTGGAGAAGCACCAACAGTGGCGCTTCATGGACTAAAATAAGTACGTTCTCAAACAACGGCGAAATTAATACGCTTGCGGTTTCGCCAGCCAACAACCAGGTTATCTGGGTATCGAAACCTAACGGGCTATACCGTACCACTAACGGTGGTGGCACATGGACTTTAATGACGGGTATCCCTTCGGGAACTATAACCGGAATCGCCTGCAGCAATACCGATGCCAACAAAGTATGGATAACCTATTCCGGTTTCTCCAATACCAACAAGGTGTTTACATCAAGCGACCAGGGCGCGACCTGGAATAATATTTCGGCTTCTGTACCAAATGTTCCGATAAATTGCATCGTATATGTCGACAACTCCAACGACGCAGTTTATATTGGTACCGATCTTGGGGTTTTCTATAAAGATGCTTCTCTGAATGTTTGGGAGCCCTTCTTCAACGGATTACCCAATGTTATAGTAACACAACTTGCCATATTTTACCCGACAGGAAAAATCCGCGCGTCTACGTATGGCAGAGGTATGTGGGAATCTGATCCGTTTATCCCGGGAAGCTTTGCTCCTTCGGCTTCTTTTACCGCTGACCAGCGTATAGCCTGTCCGGGTGCCGAAATCCAGTTTCTCGACTATTCAGCCGGATCACCAACATCGTGGAGCTGGTCGTTCCCCGGTGGAAATCCATCTGCTTCCACCAACCAGAACCCCGCTGTAGTGTATAACGTTCCGGGTACATATGCTGTTACCCTTACCGCTACCAATTCCATTGGCAACTCCTCCTCAACCCAAACCAATTACATTACCATTTCGTCAAGCCCGCATCCCAACCCGACAGGAACCGGTGCCCAGCGTTGCGGACCCGGCCAGGTTAATTTAACCGCTACCGGTACCGGCCTTGGTGTTCTACGCTGGTGGGATTCACCCGGCGACGGAACCATGCTTGCTACCGGTCCATCCTATTCGCCAAATATAACGGCTACCACCTCCTATTATGTTGACGAAGAATTCCCGAATGGCCAAACCGATTTCACCGGTGAGTTCTCAAACAGCATTGGTGCGGGATCATTTTTTACGGCAAACGATATCCGGGGTCTTTACTTTGATGTACTCACACCTGTTATTATAAACACCGTTGATGTTTATGCCAACTCTGCCGGCGACCGGACCATTGAGGTTATTGATGACCA
>CAZPKJ010000054.1:0-15922 GCA_964587075.1 uncultured Flavobacteriaceae bacterium
CATCACCCGGGATTTTTGAGCCGGTTCAGCGGTGTCGGAATTGGCCCGGGCATTGGAACCGATACCGATGCCATAACAATGGTAGAGGAGCTACTTAACAGAGCCGGTGGTAATCTTGTTCTTGATGCCGATGCCATCAATGTGATTTCAATGCGTCCTGAATTAACTGAGAAAATACCTGAAAACAGCATACTGACTCCGCATCCGGGTGAATTCAAAAGGCTCACCGGCGGCTGGAAGAATGATTTTCAAAAACTGGAATTACAACAACAGTTTGCCGTAAACCGGCGCGTATTTGTGATATTGAAAGGTCATTACACCTCAGTGGCAACCCCCGAAGGGAAAATTTATTTTAATACAACCGGTAATTCCGGAATGGCGAAAGGCGGATCGGGTGATGTATTAACCGGTTTGATCACCGGATTGCTTTGCAGCGGCTACACGCCATTTGAGGCGTGTTTAACGGGTGTTTACCTTCACGGGATGGCAGGTGATGCCGCTGCGGCAGATCTCACGATGGAGGGCATGCAGGCGTCGGATCTGATAAAATACCTTCCCGAAGCATGGAAGAAAGTGATTAGTTACCACCATCACTGAAGCTTTGCAGGTGCCACGGCAAATGGTTAAACTTCGTTTCACTATATTTGCACCGGGTAAGTCTTATACGACCAGCTCCTGTGAACCTCCCCAGGTCCGGAAGGAAGCAAGGATAAACGGTTGTAGCGGTGCGATATAAGTAGCTTACCCACTTTTTTTTACTTTTTTTACCAATCGCACTGAATCGAAACCACCGGATATGTTGCTCAACATGCATCCTGAGAATCCCGCGCCCCGCTCAGTTGCACGGGTAGTATCGGTTTTAAACGAAGGTGGAGTTGTTATTTTTCCTACCGATACCATTTATGCCATCGGATGCGATATCAGGCATGCCAAAGCATTCGAAAAGCTTTGCCACATTAAAGGTGTGAAGCCCGAAAAAGCATGGTTCTCATTTCTGCTGAGCGATTTATCCGACATTTCAAAATACACCAAGCCGTTCGACCGCAATGTTTTTAAATTGCTGAAATCGAATTTACCGGGTCCTTTCACATTTATTTTACCGGCCAGCAACATGGTTCCGGTGCTTTTCAGGAACAACCGTAAAACCATAGGAATAAGAATACCCGACAGTAAAATAATCCAGGCTATAGTGAATGAACTGGGTATGCCTTTGGTTTCGGCTTCCTTACGGGATGATCAGGATGATATAGCCGAATACCTCACCGATCCCCAGGAGATTCACGACCGGTACGGCTCGTTGGTTGACCTGGTAGTTGACGGAGGGTTCGGGAACAACATAGCCAGCACGGTAATTGACTGTACCGGAGATGAGCCGGTAACAATCCGGTAACTGTTAAAGGTTTTTTAACGCTTTAACAAACGATTCCCAGGTAAAGTCACCTGCTTTTTCACGTACCCCTTCTATGAGAGCCGTTTCGCGCTTGTTCGAATAAAAATCGAAAATAGCATCCGCAATAGCGTTTGCCGAAACACCGGTAACATACCCGGCTTTTAAATGGGGCACTATTTCGGGTAATCCACCTACATCGGTAACCAGCATTGGTTTTTCGAAGTGATACGCAATTTGAGTTACCCCGCTCTGGGTAGCATCACGGTACGGCTGAGCCACCAGGTCGGCAGCGCAAAAATACACGGCGACTTGTTCACGAGGTATATAAAAATCGTGAAGCATTATGGTATCTCTTAAACCAAGCTCATCCATCCGTGTGATATATGAAACTTTATCCTCATAAAATTCTCCCGCAATGAGCAACTTCACACCTGATTCGCGGATTCTTTTGTCGGCAAAAGCGTTTATAAGGAGGTCAAGACCTTTGTATCGCCTTATAAATCCAAAAAACAACACAATTTTTTCATTTTCATCCAAACCCAGGCTTTTCCTGGCCAATTTTTTGGCAATGGGTGGTCCGAATATATTGTACACCGGATGGGGGTGCATTACTGCAGGCTTAACCGTATCAAAAAGCCTTAAATCGTTAAGCACGCTATTACTCATAACTAAAAATGCGTGACAGCTTTTCACAAAATAACGCGTTAAGATTTTATCTCCCGGTCGTGATTCATGAGGAATCACATTATCTGCAATGGCCACAATTCGAACATTTTTAAGCTTTTTCCTGATAAGCCGGGACATGGTACCCAGACATGGTGCCATAAAAGGCAGCCAATAACGGATTACCACCAGATCGGGTTTTTCGCGGGCTATGGCCGATGCCGCCTTTATCCACGAAAGTGGATTTATCGAATTAATGGAAGTGGCAATCGACAGGTCAACCGGTGCGGGGTCGTCACCGGCAAATTGTGTTGTACCGGGGAAAAGGAACCCGGGATACTGAAGCGAAAACGATGTGATGGAGCAATTATCGCCATCCGAATTCAGAGCCCGGCATAAAGCTTCGTTGAAATTGGCAATGCCTCCCCGTAAAGGGTATGCAGGGCCTATGATAATGATGCGCGACAATTTATTCAATTTTAAATGAGGATCGATGGCAACTAAATCCCGGAATTACAAATGCAGATTTTAGAAATTGTACTGTATTGTTATACAAGCACAGGAAATAGTATCATGGTAAAACACGTGTCTTTGGGTTTAAATTGGTATTTTTTATACAAACGAATAATGGTTTGTAACAACAAATTAATTTCGTATCGGCTTACAGCATGCAGAAGGCAACGGGCAGCAATCTTTATCCTTAACACTTTTGCAGCCCAGAACAGCCAATAATGCACCGATAACCGGCGCGGTCAGATAAATCCAAAAATGATCCAGTTGTCCTGACAGTAAGGCAGGCGCAATAGAACGTGCAGGGTTCATGGATGCCCCTGTTATGGGTCCTGCAAACATGGCTTCAACAAGTACTGTGGCACCAATTGCAATTCCAGCAATGAATCCTGTTTCTTTTGAACCGGAAGAAACATTGATGATGACCAGCATAAGAAAGAAAGTCAGAATTATTTCAAGAACGAATGATTGGGGGATCGTATAAGATGGTAATGTAGCACCGAGATCGGGATGTGCCGGGAAAAGTAACATCAAAGTCATACTGGCCATAAAAGCTCCGGTCAGTTGTGAAACGATGTACGGAAACACTTGTTGACCGGGAAACCGTCCGGAAAACCAGAACGCGATGGTTACCGCCGGATTGATGTGTGCGCCCGAAATGTCACCGAAAGTGTAAACCATGGCCATAACAATCAGCCCGAATGTGATGGCTATTCCAACATGCGAAATGGCACCACCGGTCAGGTCGTTAATGATGATTGCCCCCGTCCCGCAAAAAACCAGTCCGTAGGTTCCAATAATTTCGGATATATACTTCTTCATTTTTAATATTCTTTTGTTTACCGGTCCGGTTTCAGCTAGGCGCCCAAAGTTTTCATCATGTAAATCTGCCGGCAGGTAAAAATACCAAAAACCCCTATAACTACTATAGCAGGGTCATGAAGGATGCCGGTTAACACGATTTTCCAGGAAAATATATCTGATTTACAAACCATAGTCACCCGTAATGCACGGATAAACTTATACTACGTTAACCGTTTCGGCAACCTGGTAAGAGTTCCGGTCGTGCGAATTTCTGGCAATAAGCTCACCCAGGAAGCCGGCAAGGAACAGCTGGGTACCCATAATCATGGCTAACAAACCGAAATAAAACAAAGGCCGGTCGGTCATCAGGTAAACGTTATAAACATATTTATCGATGGCCAGCTTCAGGGCAATACCAAATCCGAGTAAAAAGCTGAGCGTACCCAGTAAGCCGAACAGGTGCATTGGTTTTTTTCCAAACTTGGTCATGAAGGTTATGCTAAGCAGGTCGAGGAAACCGTTGGTAAAACGTTCAAGGCCGAACTTGGTGGTGCCATACCTGCGTGCCCGGTGTTCCACTATTTTTTCGGTGATTCGTGTAAAACCCGCCCACTTGGCAATAACGGGGATATACCGGTGCATTTCGCCATATACCTCAATATTCTTAACCACATCATGCCGGTAGGCTTTTAAACCGCAATTAAAATCGTGCAGGTTTTTGATACCGCTCATTCTGCGGGTGGCCCAGTTAAAAACCCTTGTGGGGATGGTTTTCGAAATGGGGTCATGTCTTTTCTTCTTCCAGCCACTTACCAGGTCGGCCCCACCGGCAATCATGGCATAAAGTCCCGGAATTTCATCGGGGCTGTCCTGGAGGTCGGAATCCATGGTGATAACCACCTCACCTGCGGCCATACCAAAACCGGCATCAAGGGCGGCCGACTTGCCGAAATTTCTCCTGAAACGCATTCCTTTTATCGATTCGTTGGCAGCGGCATGCTCTACAATAACGGGCCATGAATTATCATTACTTCCATCGTCGATGGCTATAATCTCGTAACTGAAGTTAGCGTCGCGCATCACACGGTCGATCCAGGCAAATAGCTCAGGCAACGACTCAGATTCGTTATAAACAGGAATAACTACCGAAATTTGGTAAGGATACTCTTTTTTCACCAGGTGGTTCTATTAATGATAACAGGCAGTTCACTAGTGTAATAATGCCCGGGCGTTATGTACCGGTGCAAACTTAAACAAATGTTCCATTGGCAGCCAACTCATTTATTCACTGCCATGAATCGTGATCCGGTTGTTGTTTCCGTTTCATGATTAATGCGGCGAACAAAGTTATCAGCATCCCGCCAAGGATTTTATTAAATGCTTCACTGAATGCCAGTGAGCTGAGTGTAACCATATCGATACTGTCAAGCGCCTTTTCATACATGGCTTCCGACAGAATGGATTTCCCTTCTTCGAGACTCAAAGCCGCCTGGTTTTTATACATCTCTACAATTCCAGGGTCATACAGGGTTCCAAACAAATAAAAAAGCAGGGCAAACAATGCCGAACTGAACAGTGTGGTTGATAAGCCCATCATGAAGGCTTTGCCAAACGTTATAAAACCTCCCTGGTTTTCGTTACGGTGGAATTTTATAGCAAGTACAATAAACAACACCGGAATCCAAATCCCCGCAAGGGTTGCTGAGCCAAAAAGGCCGAAGCCTGTAAAATACAGAAGCATGTAAAAAATAAAACTGCCAATCCCGCTAAGAGCACCATAATGAAGGGCCGTCTTTACAAAAATACTATCATTCATAAGTTCACAAATATAAGAATTGGGTGTGAATTCGTGAGGGCATCCGGAAACCGGAAAGGCAAACAGGCCGGCTTTGGCAGAAGAAAAGTAACTCGCAACAATTATTTGAGCCTTGCTTTGCTGTTCCCCATTAAATCGGACAGTGGCTGCCATCCCGGAACCCGGTCGGCAATCAGTTTTAGAATGGCGGCAAAGGGCAGGAATAAAATCATTCCCGAGCCACCCCACATAATTCCACCAATAATAATGATGATAAGCGTAACCAGTGGATTGAGATTCAGTTTATGTCCAACAGCCCATGGAAAAATAATATTGGCTTCGAGATACTGAACCAGTGTAAACACCACAATAACGCCCAGCGGGTAAAAGATGGAGTTGTAAGTGATCCAGGCGTAAGTTATAGGTAACATAGCTGCTATAATAATTCCTACGTATGGAATGAATGTCATGATGGCTGTAAAAAATCCAAACAGAAACGCATGCGGAACTCCCAGAATTAATAAACCTAAAGAGTTCATGATTCCAACGATAAGATAAACCAGGGCCATGCCAACAATAAAATTGTAATAGGTTTTTATGGAAAGCGAAATGACTTCAGCAATTTTCTGACGGTTCGATACGGGGAAAAAAGAATATAAAGCTTCTACCAGATGATGCCTGTAAAAAAGAATCAGGAAAGCGTAAATGGGTACCAAAACGAGCATCACCATATTAATAATAAATGAACCGATGAGCACCTCAAGCATTCCAAAAAGTTTCGAGCCAACTGAATTGGTTAGGTCCGTAAACCAGGCATCAACTTGTGGTTTGGGTATTCCGAGGTCGGATGTAAGGGATATTTTTATAGCTGCCAAAAGCTGCCTGAGCTCTGAACTTAAGAACGTCCATTCGTGGGCAAAATTCCTGAATTGCGTATAAAGAACATATAAAAATCCAAACATCAGGACGGTTAAGAGCAGCAGTGAAATTAATATGGCCCCTACCCTGCCGGTTCTGAATTTCTCAAGCCGGTTACAAAGCGGAACCAGAATCAGGCTGATGAAGAGCGCGAAACTAAGTGGAATAAACAGGGGTTTTCCAACATAAAGTATAATACCGCCAAAGACCGTAATGGCCAATATGTAAAAAGTTTTTTGTCGTACCGAACTGTTTGAAAAAACCGGGTGCTGGCTCATAGGAAATAGATAATAACTTACCCGACGAAAGGTAGTAATTTTTATTGGTTGAAAATATGACTTTGCCTGGCAGAGGTATTTTTTATATTCCAAATTGAAACAATGTGATAAATATCCTGATTAAAATAACGATCAACTCCTATATTTACCGGATGGAGCATTTCAATGAGTACCAGGATATAAAAACCATATGCGATTTAATTCCCGATTGTAGCCGTGTTTTTATCCACGGAAGTGCAGCCACGCCACGTATTCTGGTGAAAGAGCTGGCACGAAATGCCGAAAGATACCGGAAACTGGAAATTGTTTGTATCAGCGTTTTTGGAGAGTTTGAGTTGGCCGAAGAAAAATACCGGGACAATTTTCATATAAACTCACTGTTTGTTTCGGCTCCTTTGCGGGAGGCTGTAAATTCAGGGCGGGCCGATTATGTGCCGGTATTTTTAAGTGAAATACCTGAACTGTTTCGAAATAATTTTTTGGCTGTGGATATTGCCCTTGTACAGGTTTCACCCCCCGACAAACATGGTTATGTTTCGCTGGGTACATCGGTAGATATTGCCCGGTCGGCAGTTAACGGTGCGAAAAAAGTTATTGCCCAGGTAAATCCACAAATGCCCAGAACACATGGTGACGGTATGATACATGTACAAGAACTGGATGCGCTGGTTTATCACGATGAACCATTGGTTGAAATTGCACCGCAACAGTCGCCCGGCGAAACGGAACTTCAAATTGGCACACTCATAGCATCGCTCATTGAGGATGGCAGCACCATTCAGACCGGCATAGGTTCCATACCGAATGCCATGTTGGGATTGCTAACCAGTCACAAAAACCTGGGCATACACACCGAAATGTTTTCTGACGGCATCATTCCATTACTGAAATCGGGTGTTATCAACAATAAATTCAAGAAAAAACATCCCGGCCGCACGGTCACCGGGTTCTGCGCGGGCTCACGCGAACTGTATGATTTCATTGACGATAATCCGTCCTTTGCTTTCCTGGACATCGATTACGTAAACGAACCACACATAATCCGGCAAAACCCAAAAGTTGTCGCGGTAAACAGCTGTATTGAAATTGATTTAACCGGCCAGGTTTGCTCTGATTCTATTGGTACCTATCAATATTCGGGTGTAGGCGGACAAATTGACTTTATGCGTGCAGCGGCCTTATCGGAAGGAGGAAAACCAATTATTGCCATGCCATCCCGCACCGGTAAAGGAATACCCCGCATTGTACCATTTTTAAAACCCGGAGCCGGTATAGTAACTACCCGCGCCCACGTGCATTATGTGGTAACCGAATTTGGGTTTGTAAATTTATTCGGGCTTAATTTAAGACAACGCACTCGAGCCCTTATCAGCATTGCCCACCCCGGCGACAGGGAAGGATTGGAAAGAGCTGCCTTTGAACGATTCGGCTCCCTGTAATCCGCAGTGTTGTTTATCTTGTAAGGATACGTTTATATGATTGTCATCATGTTTGAAATTTTGTGTAAAGGTTATTTTTGAAGCTTCTAAACATGGATTGGTTATGGAATTCAAAACCATATTTGAACCTTTTAAAATAAAAATGGTTGAACCCATTTACGTTTCCACGAGAAAGGACCGGGAAATTTATATTCAAAAGGCGCATTACAATACTTTTTTGCTTGAGTCGGGTCAGGTAATGATTGATATGTTAACCGACAGCGGTACTTCGGCTATGAGCGCCAGGCAGTGGGGCGACCTGATGAATGGTGATGAATCGTATGCCGGAGCAAGAAGCTGGCTGCGTCTTGAATCAGAAATAAAAAATCTGACAGGATTTGAGTATATACTTCCAACCCATCAGGGGCGGGCCGCCGAACGCATTCTGTATTCGATAGCCGGAGGAAAAAACAAAGTGTTTATCAGCAATACCCATTTCGATACTACCCGTGCAAACATTGAGTTTACCGGAGCCTCTGCTATCGACATTCCTTTTGACGATTCCGCTGTTTCAGCCGATAACTTCCGGTTTAAAGGCAACATGGATATATCTTTATTGAAAGATACCGTGAACCGGTATAAACCAGAAAATATTGGCGCAGTAATATTAACGGTTACCAATAACTCGGGGGGCGGTCAGCCGGTAAGCATGCAAAATGCCATGGATGTACATACATTCTGTAAAAATCATGGTATTTTATTTATTCTCGATTCATGCAGGATTGCTGAAAACTCGTACTTTATAAAAACCTATGAACGGGGATATGAGCACAAAACGTATCGCGAAATAGCCTGTGAGATGTTTCGGCTTGCCGATGGAACCGTGATGAGTGCCAAAAAAGATGCGCTGGTAAATATGGGAGGGTTTTTAGCTCTCAGGGATAAAGCCCTGGCGGAGGAATGTCGCAACTTGTTAATAATTACTGAAGGGTTTACTACCTATGGAGGACTGTCGGGCCGCGACATGGAAGCCATAGCTACCGGTTTGCAGGAGGTGTTTGATGCCGGCTATCTGCATTACCGGATAAAGAGTACTGCATACCTTGGGGAACATTTACATTCCATGGGAGTACCGGTTATGATGCCAGTTGGCGGCCATGCCGTTTACATTGATGCCGGAAAACTCTATAATCATATTCCCATTAATCAGTATCCGGGACAGGCCCTGGTCAATGAATTGTATGTTACCGGAGGGATAAGGGCCGTAGAAATTGGATCGGTTATGTTTGGTAAATATGATGCATCGGGAAAACTTATTCCCGCCAGAAAGGAACTGGTGAGACTTGCCATCCCGCGAAGGGTATATACACAAAGCCACATTGAATACGTTTTGGAGGTTTTTGAATCGGTATTGAAAAATACTAAAATGGTAAATGGATTTTCCATCGTAAAGGAACCACAGTTTCTGCGACACTTTACCGCATGGTTTGAGCCGGTAAAGATTCCGGTAAAGGCCTGAGGAAAATTAAATTACTTATACTCTGTTTGCTGGGCCCCACCGGATGAGTCTGCTAAAAGGGATTTGAAAATTGGGGATTGCTGTTAAACGTTGAATCGGTAAGCGTATTCAGAAATGCTTTTAAATTAGCCTTGTCAAGCGGTGTAAGCCCGAGTCCGAATTCTTTTCCGGGTTTTGTCATAATGGGGTCAAGCGATGGGGATATCTTAACCTCTGAATTGTAATGTTCAATAACCTCATCGAGCGTTGTAAACCGGCCATCGTGCATAAAACGGTTCCGCAAAGCTACGTTTCGCAACGAGGGTGATTTGAATTTACCCAGGTCGGCCGGATTGCCTGAATGATTAAAATATCCCACATTGGCTCCCGTAAATACCGAATCAAGTCCGATGTTGTGCAATTCGCCATCGGTCATTAGTGACAAACTATGACAATGAAAACAATCTCCTTTTTCGGTATTAAAAATGTTGAAGCCCATCATTTCCTGAAGTGTGAGATTCTCTTCATGCCTCATAAACCGGTCGAATTTCGAATTACCCGAAACCATCGTTCTTAAAAACTGTGCCAGTGCATATTCGGCACGCTGTAAACTTACCCCGTAGGTTCCGAATGCTTCCATAAACAACCTGGGGTACACAGGATGATTGGCAAAATCGGAAATATTGGTACCAAAGAACTCCTCAACCTCAAACTTCATGGCAGTTTCAAGAGTACCCTGCAGGTGGCCGTCCCACAGAAACTTCCGTGAGTACGCCAAGTTAACATGCGGAATTACCGAGGTACCCGGAGTTGTAAACCCGTACGACTGTATATGGCATGAAGCGCAGGCATGAATTTTATCAGGATGTAACAAAGAATCATAATAGAGCATCCGGCCCAGCCTTACTCCCTCCACGGTTGTGGGATTACCGGGCGGAATATTCATGTATGGTAAATTTGCCGGCACAGTAATAGCTAACGGTACGGGGTGATAAACAACAGCACCCTGTTCATGCACCTCTTTTTTACAGGAACCGGCTCCTGCTAAAACCACCACGATTGCCGATAGCCAAAATAACCTTTGTATGACCCTGTTTTTTCCCATAAGCTTCACTCATAAAAAACATCTATTCCATTTTGGGCCAGTTTCAGCATAGCCGCGTCACTACCCATACTGTAATTACCATCGGTATTGAAATCATATACATGCGGGTTTCTGAACCATTCATTCAGGTTCATCCGGAGTGTAAGAATATCGCCGGGAACGGTAATTGAAATGTTTTTTGATACCCCTGCGTGAACCAGGTGCGCATTTTTGCCCAGGTGCATGGCAAATCCGAAACTGTTTCCGCTATCCATAAAATTCCCTTCAAACTTCATAAAATGATACCCTCCTCCCATGCCGTCGGGCCAGGCCATGTTTACATTTTCAATAGTTGGTGGCAGTGCGTTGGTAACATTATGCAATGAATCGAGCCCAATTAAAAACGCTACCGACTTGTAAATGCCTGATGGGATATTTTTAAGTTTAAAAATTATATTTTTCCCAGCCCTGGCATCTACATACACCAACTCATCGGAACTCACTTCGCTTCCATCATATCTCTCGAAGCGGAACGCCGACAAATAAAACTGCATTTTTTCAACAGAGTAGGTATTTCCGGCCTCATTTTGAAAGTTAAACTGACTGAACATTAATGGAGCCTGGTCAACATGAAACATAAGCCGCACCGTAAACTCCACAGGCACTACCTGCGGATCTTTGTCTTTGTCGTTTGAACATGAGGTAACCAGCAACCCGGCTGTGACCAAAATCACAACCAATCTGAGATAATAATTCATTTTCATGATGAGATAATTTATAACTCAAAAATATAGTCCACTCAACAGGAATGAGGTTGATTTCGGTCATGTTTCTTGTAACTAATTTCCAATTTCTAGCTGATTATCGTCCTATGACTGAAATCAACCGGTTTTCCTGAATTAAGTTCCAAACGCATTACCTTTGCATCATGGCTCATCAACTATTATCAAATTTTGATACGATACCGGCTGAAGATTTTCTGGAGGACCTGAGTATAAACGGATACGGCTTGATATCGGTGGTACTGGACAGAATCATTCAAAACGAGGAAACGGCCAGCCTTACCGACTGCGAAGAGGGACTAATTGCCTGCGAAATTGTTGCCGCAGTATCGGGTAATCCTGCTCCCGATTTTCCACCCGAGTTACTTGAATGGCTTGAAATGTTTGTACCACCGGGATCCGACGACCGGGGCAGAATTCAGTCGCTGTCCGAAAAAGCTGCGGATGTAATTGACCGTATTGTCGCAGAATCGGAATTGAAAGAATTGTGGCTGGAGAGCCCCGATTACAACCCGTGGCTCGAAACCCAGGTCGATCTGCAGAACCGCATCCTTACTGTGTAAGGAGCATTTGTTTAAAACCTTCTGTGAATTCCCATACAGTGGTCTACCTTTGAATTAATTTTAACCGGATAAACATTCATAATGTCAGGAAATAGTTTCGGTACTGTATTTCGCTTAACAACCTTTGGTGAATCGCATGGTAAAGCTATAGGAGGCATCATTGAAGGATGCCCTGCAGGACTTGCTTTCGACACAGCTTATGTACAACAAATGCTTTCGAGGCGCCGTCCGGGGCAGTCGCATCTTACCAGCAGCCGTAATGAACCTGATGAGGTGGAATTTTTATCAGGCATATTCGAAAACAAAACACTGGGTACTCCTATCGGTTTTATCCTGGTTAATAAAGATACCGTCGCCTCCGATTACGATCATTTGAAAGAAACTTTCAGGCCCAGTCATGCTGATTTTACCTGGGAGTCGAAATATGGTCTGCGGGATTACCGGGGTGGCGGAAGGGCATCGGCCAGAGAAACGGCATGCCGGGTAGTAGGCGGTGCGGTCGCCAACATGATATTACTGCAGTCGGGCATCCAAATAAACGCCTGGGTATCGGCAGTAGGTAACGTACATGTACCTGATGACGCAATAATAAATTACGGAGACATTGACAACAATCCGGTTCGATGCCCTCATCCGGCCACAGCCGCAGCCATGGAAAAATATATTGAACAGTTAAAAGCCGAAGGTGATACGACCGGTGGTATAATTTCCTGCGCCATAACCGGTGTTCCGCCAGGTATTGGTGAACCGGTGTTTGACAAGCTGCATGCCTGCCTCGGAAAAGCCATGCTGAGTATTAACGCGGTTAAAGGATTTGAAACCGGAATGGGATTTGCAGCAGCATCCATGCGGGGGTCGGAGCACAATGACGCATTTAGTGGCACCACAGGAAAGATCACTACGGTTACGAACCGTTCGGGAGGTATACAGGGCGGAATAAGTAACGGAAACACCATTACTTTCAGAGTAGCTTTTAAGCCGGTAGCAACCCTCATGAAAGACCAGCAAAGTGTAAACCGTCATGGCGAAAAGGTTGTTGTAGAAGGCAAGGGTCGCCACGACCCCTGTGTTGTACCCAGGGCCGTTCCGGTGGTTGAGTCGATGGCAGCGCTGGTTATGGCCGACCAGTTATTATTGAACAAGCTGGCAAAATTTTAACTAAAAAGGCCCGTTGATACATGAACCGTGTGCAAAAAACCGAATTACCATGAAAAAGACGATTAAAATAATTCTTCTTGTATTTGTTTTGCTGATTGCAGCGCTGTTTGCCACACCCTTCCTTTTTAAGGATAAGATTCTGGCAAAAGTTAAAACTGAAATTAATAATAACATCAATGCCACGGTTGATTTTAAAAACTTCGGCCTTACTTTTTTCAGAAACTTCCCGAACCTTACCATTTCGCTGGACGACCTGAGTGTAGTAGGACGTTCAGAATTTGAAGGCGATACCCTTGCGGGGATAAGTAAAACGGATATTTCAATTAATCTCATGAGCGTTATCAGCGGCGACCAGATCGAAATCAGGTCATTTACCCTGATAAGACCCAGGATAAATTTACTGGTGAACCGTGATGGTAAGGCTAACTGGGACATAGCTAAAGAAGATACGCTTCAGCCGGCTGCTGCCGACAGTGGCTCGCAGTTTACTATAAGCCTTAAAAAATATGAAATTGAGGATGGTGTTTTATTCTATGATGATAAATCGCTCGACTTCTCTACGCTGCTTACAAACTTTTCGCACAAAGGCAGCGGCGACTTCACGCAGGACCTTTTTACATTCAGTACAACAACCAAAATAGCGCAGTTTGATTTAACGTACGAAGGAATTTCATATATCCACAAAGCCAAAGCGAATTTAACCGCCGACCTTGAAATGGATATGAAAAATTCGAAGTACACTTTCAGGAAAAATGAATTATTGTTAAATGAATTGTCACTGGGCTTCGACGGGTATGTAGCTATGCCCAACGACCCAATTGAGTTGAATTTAACTTTTGAAGCCAGGCAAAATGAATTCAGGAATTTTATTTCGATGGTTCCCGGTATTTACAGGGAGGGATTCGAAAATGTGAAATCCTCGGGAAGCATGTCTTTCAACGGTCATCTGAAAGGTATTTACAGTGAAACCACCATGCCCGGATTTGGAATTACCCTTAAGGTAAATAACGGCTCATTCACTTATCCCGACCTGCCGTCAAATTTAAACAATGTAAATATCGATCTGCAGGTTGCTAATCCCGACGGAGTACCTGACCATACTGTTATCAATTTGAGTAACCTGCATGTTGAGCTGGGAAAAGAGCCCTTCGACGCCAGGCTGATAGTGAAAACACCGGTTTCGGATGCTGATATCGACTTTCATGTTAAGGGCCGCTTAGACCTGGCTCAGATCGCCGGACTGGTACCCCTGGAACAGGGAACAAAACTGAGCGGAACCATGGATGCCAACTTGTCGGCCAAAGGACGCATGTCGTCTATTGACCAGAAACGATATGAGGATTTTGATGCCATGGGTTCATTCACACTCACAGCTTTCAACTATTCAGGTCCGGCGGTAAGCAAAGGGATTTCAATTCCTGTATGTGAACTTATTTTTAACCCTAAGAACGTTACACTGAATAAATTTGAAATGCAATCGGGGAACACGGATATAAAAGCAACCGGGTGGCTCGACAACCTGTTATCTTATCTCTTTAAAGAAAATGAATTATTAAAAGGTACTCTTGATATAAAATCCAATATCATCGATTTGAATGAGTGGATGTCGGACGGTACCTCAGCACCGGAATCATCAGAACCGGCTACGGTATTTGAAGTTCCGGAGAACATCGACTTTCTGATTACTGCCAGTGCCGGAAAAGTAAGTTATGAAGATCTTGTATTGGAAAACCCGAAAGGTAACCTGGCAATACGGGACCGTACTCTTGGTATCAATGGGTTTAATTTTGGTTTGCTTGAAGGAAAGATCACCATTGATGGATTGTATGAAACAAAAGATATCAGGAATCCCTACTTTTATCTTGACCTGGATATAACTGGTCTTGATATCCGGAAAACTTTTGACAAGTTTGTGGCGGTAAAAAAGCTTGCTCCCATTGCGGAAAAATGCAACGGACGCTACTCGACAGAGTTTATTATAAAGGGCAATTTTGATGAGAAGATGGAACCCGTGTATTCCACACTGCAGGGAGGCGGAAAATTAACTACCGCGGGTTTAACCATCGATAATTTTGAACCGCTTGTTAAAGTAGCCGAAGCCCTGAAGATGGATCAGTTCAAAAAATTAACGGTAAGCGATTTGAATTTATCATTCAGGTTTGAAAATGGAAGGGTACATGTTGCACCTTATGATGTAGTACTGGCTGGAATAAAATCGAAAGTGCATGGTTCGAATGGATTTGACCAGACTATTGATTACAATATAGCCATGATAATTCCCGTATCCATGATGGGATCGCAAACAACCGGTGTTGTGACCGGCCTTCTGGCGAAAGCCAACCAGGCTGCAGGCACCAATTTATCGATGGGTAAAGAGGTAAACGTAAATGTTAAAATGACCGGTACGGTTACCAATCCTAAGGTTGAAACCGGATTGAAAGACGCCGCAGCCGGGATAGCAACGGACGTAAAAACACAAATCAAAGAGACTTTTGACGCTAAAAAACAGGAACTCGAGGATAAGGCCAAAGCCGAAGCCGAACGGTTAAAGCAAGAAGCGGAGGATAAAGCTAAGGCCGAAGCCGAGCGCCTTAAAAAAGAAGCCGAAGATAAAGCCAAAGCAGAAATGGAACGTTTGAAAAAAGAGGCTGAACAAAAAGCTAAAAAAGAAGCTGAGGATAAACTTAAAAATCTCTTCGGTAAACCTAAAAAATAAATGAGGAGCGTAGAAACGGTTCTTTTAGTTTTATCGGTTATAGTTCTGATTTTACCGGGCACCGAAGCGTGTTCGCAGGATCTGAAACTTTGTCCTGAAAATACTTCGAAAAAAGCTGCCCGGTATTTTTCGGAAGCCAAGGCTCTTCTGAAATCGAAAAAAGATTATCCATCCGCCAGGGAATATCTGCTGAAAGCAACCGAAGAGGATACCACCTATGCCGAAGCACTGTTGCTGCTGGGAGATGCCGCATTTGCCAAAGGCGACTGGAAAACAATGAAACGGGCTTACTCAAGGCTTATTGCGGTTTGTCCTGATGCCGATGCGGTGGCTTATTACCGTCTT
>CAZPKJ010000055.1:0-15873 GCA_964587075.1 uncultured Flavobacteriaceae bacterium
ATTGATCCGGTCGCATCACCAGTATCAAAAGTCCTATTGGTGTATTCACAACCAGGAATCATTCTACGAAAACGAAATGTTCGTAAACGGCACCGGACGTCTTGCAGGAATGTTCGCCGAAATGAAAATAAACCGTGACTGGTTTAAACCTACGGGGCAATCTCCTGTTGTATCGTTAGTGAATTATTATCCGGATTTGTCTAATTTACTGTTTGTGCATAATACATTTATGACGCGGGCTGATCTGGAATTCCTGCAATCGGAAAAGCTATTCGATCGAACCTGGTTTTGTATTTGTCCTAATGCGAATTTATATATCGAAAATCGTTTACCGGATATAAATATGTTTGTAAAACACGGGTGTAATCTGGTAATCGGCACCGATAGCCTGGCGTCGAACAACAGACTTTCCGTTTTTGATGAACTGGTTACCATTCATAGGGCCTTTCCCGATATTCCGGTGGAAATGCTGCTAACCTGGTCGACACGAAATGGCGCCCGTTATTTCGACTGGTCCGACCTGGGAATATTTGAAAGAGGCGCTAAACCGGGCGTGTTGAATTTACCGGGATGCAGTGAAAATAAACTGAATGATTCATGCCGCGTAACCCGAATTATATAAAATCAAATGACAATCCTGCTCCGGTATTTTTCGTCCGGCAAAATACATGATTCGTTTCTGCCAAATAATTTGTACCGGTACCTGGAAACTATCCCGTAAAGGAAATCAGTTACTGAAAGCGGGAGTATGCTAAAAATACTCACATAACGATAAGGAGGCTTCAGGTGTCGGGCTATTTCAAATACCGCCCTGCTTTGAGTAAATGCCTTGCCCTCCGAAATATAAACAACACTGTCGGCAGCAGGTAACGGTAAGTTGAATGGAGCTGTTAGTTTTTTTGCTTGCGCCGATTGTAAATGGTAAAAAATAATCCGTTGATCCTTTTCATGACGAAGGATGAATGAAACAAATGCGTTACAAAGGTTGCATACACCATCAAATACAACTACAGGGTTTTCCATGATGGCAAAATAATTCCGGTAAACGGTAATTACCAGTCGTCCTTTTTCTCTGAAGCTACAACGCCCATTACCGATGAAAAGTTTGCGGTAAGCTCTTTCATTAATTCATCCGTCTGTTTCAGGTAATACGCGTATTCCGGAACAAACAAAGGTGACTTGTCATCTTTCCAGCGCTCGGCGGGAAATGCCGATGTTTTCATCCAGTTAAACCGGGTTATCTCATAACGGTAACGTCCATCCTTAACTTCAATAGTCATGGTATACATGGCGTCGCCTGCTGATGTAACCGTTCCTTTTTTATCCGGTTCATTGTGCAGGCGGTACCTTGCCTTGATTACAATTTTACCCTTACCGGGATCTTTTTCGCGGATAACATCGGCTGGATTTTTGTAATACGAATTGGCCCAGGCCAGCGCCTTGCTGTATAGTTCATTCATGGTTGAACCGGGCGAATCCGATTTGCCGTTGTAGCTTATCAGTCCGGTTTCGGCATTAACGGGGAGCTGTGGTATAACTACCTCCGTTTTACCTTTTTGAGCCGTAACTGATATAGCACATGTGCATACCGTTATAATCAGAATGAAGATTTGTTTCATGGCAAGTGTGAAATTAATAAAAGTAACGGAAAATGCTGGCCGAAATTATGATCCGGCTACCACTTTAATTTTCAAGCGGGTACCTGGTTTAAGGCCGCGTGGATTGTAAATGCGGTTTACCTTTTTTATTTCATCCGCCGAAATACCATCATAGCGTTGCGCTATGCTCCACAATGTGTCGCCGGGCTGAACAACATGATAGAGGTATTTATTCCTGGAAACCTGGTTTTTAACAGGGGACTGGTGGGTCAGGGGTTGTTTTGCCACAGCAGGGGATTTAGCTGTAACGGCGGGTTTTATTATTTCAGCGGTGGCAGGTGTGATGTCGCCAGGTGTCGCAACTGCATCCGTTTCGGGCTGCTCATTTACGGCAACACTTTCGGTCACCGAAATAGCGCCATCATTTTCAATGGGGTCGGTATCATCTTCCGTGTCGGACGCAGGCTCATTTCTGATTGCCACCTTTTGAGGTACATTTACATAAACAAGCAGCCGCTGGCCCGCATAAATTTTATCGCCCGAAAGCCCATTCCATTTTCTTATTTGCTGATACGTTGAATTGTATTTCCTGGCAATAAGCGAAAGTGATTCGCCACTCCTTACCAGGTGTGAGCGTTTTTGCTTTGTCCAAACGGTTTTGTAAGTGACGTTGGCATCGTCAACATCAATATCGTCCTTCGCGGGATCGCTTAGTAACGACTTGCTCGCTACCGGGCCGCCTGTAGTTGGAATCATGGCTCCACAACCAATATGCTCATAATAATTATTAAGCATAGAAGCTACAATTTCATTACGGAGATAAGGGCCGTCAACGCCAAGTACAATGGCAATAAGCCTGTGTCCCTCCTTGCGGGAGGTGGCTGCCAGACAAAATTTTGCCCGTTTGGTAAAACCTGTTTTCAACCCATCAACATCATTCTCGTAGTTGATAACAAGGTGGTTGTGGTTCCTGAAAATTCCCGAACGCTTGTCGTTGCTCACCTCGGCATAACCAATGCTCGTAATTTTTAAAATTTCTTCGTACTTTATCATTTCCAGTGACAGCAGCAATAAGTCATGAGGCGAAGCGCTGTTATCGGATTCACGCATGGCTGCCGGCAAACCGGAAGGGTTTGAATAAAAGGTGTTGCGCATTCTCAATTCAGCCGCTTTCTCATTCATCCGCTTAACAAAAGCGGGAACATCGCCACTCAGAAAAATTCCAATATCGGAGCAGGCCTGGTTGTTGGATGGGATCATGGCAAGCTGCACTAACGATTCCAGCGTATATGTTTCTGTGGTGGTGTAAGAGCCCTTTCTTCTGCCGGCCCGTTTATACACCCGTTGTACTTTTACCTCATCCGACCAGTCAACTTTACCGGCTCTTACATCCTCCGTAGCCAGCAAAGCCACCATCATTTTAGTGAGCGAAGCAATCGGGTAGGCGTAATTCATGTCCTTTTCCCATACAACCACACCGCGCTCAGTGTCGTAAAGCAACCCTGCCCTGATATCTTTCTCACGCAACACCAGACCTTCGATGGGTTCCACCACAAACTCTCCCCCCGGTTTAACTCCTTCGGTAGCATTATCCATACTACCTGCAGGCTGGCTGTCGACCCTTAGAGCAAGAGAGCATAACAAAAGGCAAAGTATGATGGATAACGGTTTAAGCATGTGTGTGATTTAAATTCGTAACGGTTTGTAATTCTTAAATGCAGATGGGTGCAAGTATAACGATAGCGGATGTGTGATTTGCCCGGGAGTTGTCATGCTTTTGAACAATTTGATGTTCAAATCATTAAGCGGGGGGAACTTCAACTCCGGTTAATGCTGTGAGTAGCTTCAACGGAAAGATGCCTGTAAAATTACCCTTTTAACAAACAAATCCTGTCGTTATACGGTGCTATATTACAATTTGGTTGCATTTAGCCACGCTTCCGCGAAAGCGAGGTCCTCTTTAAAAGTAATTTTAATATTAAAAGTTTCGCCTTCGGTTTGATGTACTATCCCTCCGGCCTGCTCAAAAATGGCTGAATCGTCGGTATGTTCAAAAGATCCTGATAGTTTATAGGCTGATTTAATTAGCTCTAAATCAAAACATTGTGGCGTTTGAACGATTACTATTGAATCTCGCCGGGCCCGTTGGCTTTTGTCGCCGCGCACCAATCTTATGGAATCACGCATGGGTACCACCGGAACCGCATTGCCATGAATAGCGGCCTGAGAAAAAACGCGGCGAATCAGATCGGCCGACATCAATGGCCTTACAGCGTCATGGATTGCCACCAATCCATTGGATTTCAACATATTTAATCCGGCAACGACCGATTCTGGCCTGCTTTCGCCTCCTGCCACCACCGTGATATTAAAATCGGGTTGATATTCATCGGCCAGATGAGCGAAATAGGTCATATGGCTTTTGGGCAGAACGAGGACTACCTCATCAACTATGGATGTAAATTTTTCGATTGCATGAAAAACAACCGGTTTCCCCGAAAGCGTCAGGAACTGTTTTGGGATTTCGGTGCCAAGCCTTACGCCCTTGCCACCGGCAACAATTACAGCGTACTTTTTCAAGGGACAAAATAAATCGGTTATCCGGCCACGACCGCAGAGCCGGGTTAAATAATCAGCATGGCATCGCCATAGCTAAAGAAGCGGTACTTTTCTTTAATAGCAACTTTATAAGCGTGCATAATTAAATCGTAACCTCCAAAAGCCGCCGTCATCATAAGTAATGTTGATTCGGGCATATGAAAATTTGTTACCATGCAATTCGCTACACTAAAATCGTATGGAGGAAAAATGAATTTGTTTGTCCATCCTTCGGCAGGCTTGAGTTCTCCCAAAGTAGATACCGACGATTCAATGGCCCGCATGCTGGTTGTTCCAACCGCGCAGACGCGACGCTTTTTTGCTTTGGCCTTATTCACTGTATCGGCAGCTTTTTGCGTTATCATAAACTGCTCCGAATCCATTTTATGCTTGGTAAGGTCTTCAACCTCTACGCTCCTGAAAGTTCCAAGTCCTACGTGCAGGGTTACCTCGGCAATGTTCACGCCTTTGAGTTCCATTCGCTTCAACAACTCGCGGCTGAAATGCAACCCAGCCGTAGGAGCAGCAACTGCTCCCTCATGCTTGGCATAAACTGTTTGATAGCGCTCTTTGTCGGATGGCTCGGCTTTACGTTTTATATACTTAGGCAATGGTGTTTGACCAAGAATTTCAATGGTGTTACGAAACTCCTCGGGGGTACCATCAAACAAAAAACGCAATGTTCGTCCGCGCGAAGTGGTATTGTCGATTACTTCGGCAACGAGTAAATCGTTTTCTCCGAAATATAATTTGTTTCCAATCCGGATTTTTCGGGCGGGGTCCACTAAAACATCCCAAAGCTTGCTCTCGCTGTTTAGTTCGCGAAGTAAAAACACCTCAATTTTTGCTCCTGTTTTTTCCTTATTGCCATATAACCTGGCCGGGAAAACCTTGGTGTTATTTAAGATTAACACATCCTCTTCACTGAAATAATTGAGGATATCTTTAAATACCTTGTGTTCAATTTTTCCGGTTTTACGGTCGATGACCATTAACCTTGATTCGTCGCGATTGGGTGAGGGATGGGTTGCTAAAAGGTTGTCGCTGATGTTGAACTTAAATTGCGAAAGTTTCATGCTTTTTGATTAAAGTAATTTACGGATTTCTTTATTCGGCGTGCAAAGATACGGCAGGAATGGCCGTTTTCAACAACCCGAACTAATTATTTCATGTTGTAACAAGTAATTGGCACTTTAAACGTCCTCCGAATACCGGATATTCTGCTCGTTTATAGCAACTTATTCGCTAATCCGACGGGTTATCGGTCCGGTTTGTTTGCGAAATCTTATCAACAAAATCCTGTAGTGACCAGGCGTTTTCGAGCAGGTACGACCCTATTCTGGTACGGCAAAGTGAATGAAGGCAGGCTCCCGACTGCAGGGCCCTGCCAAAATCATTGGCCAGCGAGCGGATATAGGTTCCTTTAGAACAAACCACCCTGAATGCAACCAGCGGCATGTCGATAGCCGTTATTTCAAATTCTTTTATTTCAACTTCACGGGCTTTTAACTCAGGTGTTTTCCCTTTTCGGGCTATGGCATAGGCACGCTTACCCTCTACCATTACTGCCGAATGTACCGGTGGAAACTGCGATATGATCCCGGTGAACTGCTTTGTTGTTTCCAAAATAATAGCGGGGGTAATATGATCCACCGGGAAATGTGCATTAACGGGTTGTTCCCGGTCGAATGATTCAGTGGTCTGGCCCAGGTAAAAAGTCCCGGTATACTCTTTTTCCATAGCCTGGTAACTGTCAATCTGCTTCGTCATTTTACCGGTGCACAAAATTAACAGGCCCGTAGCGAGGGGATCCAGAGTACCGGCGTGGCCCACCTTTTTCGAACGGGTTAATCCCTTTACTTTTTTAACCAGGTCAAACGATGTCCACGAAAGTGGCTTATCGAACAACAGCACTTCGCCGTTATCAAAATCAAAAGTCACTAATCAACGAGTTTAAGGTCTACTCCCAGAAGAAGTAAAACAATAATGGTAATACCAACTACTACCCGGTAATATCCGTAAACTTTAAGGCCGTAACGGGTGATTACGCCAATGAAAGAGCGTATAGCCAGAATTGCCACAATAAATGCTACCACATTTCCCACTACAAGGTACGTGATCTGATCGCTTTGTACCACAACACCGTCTTTATAAAATTCATAAATTTTGTAAACCGTTGCGGCAAACATGGTTGGCACAGCCAGAAAAAATGAAAATTCGGCAGCGGTTTTTCTCGACAACCCCTGGATAAGCCCGCCAACAATGGTAGCGGCCGAACGCGAAACTCCTGGCACCATGGCTATGACCTGGAACATACCAATTTTAAATGCCGTTTTGTAACTGATTTTATCATCGGTATCATCCGTTTTTTCCTTAATAAAATGATCCATGAATATCAGAAATACCCCTCCTGCCAAAAGCATATATGCCACCACCGCTACATTACCCAGCAGCGAGTCGATAAAATCGTTCAGGAGTTTCCCGAATACTGCCGCGGGAATAAACGCGACAAATAACTTGTAATAAAAATCGATGGATTGGAAAAACCGTTTCCAGTACAGAAAAATAACCGACAGGATAGCACCAAACTGTATGGACACCGTAAATGTTTTGGTAAAACTATCCTCGGCAATACCCATCAGCGACGACGCTATAATCATGTGTCCCGTTGATGAGATCGGAAGGAATTCGGTTATCCCTTCAACAATTCCAAGAATGATTGCCTCCAGTAAGGTCATGTTAAAAATTAATCTTTGGATTTTTTAACAATCGCGTAAATTTCGAGCACAAATCCCGAAAGCACCAGCAAGGGGGCAAGAGTAATCCTGCGAAAGCTGAATATTTCTTCACTGAAAACATTAGGGTCATCGCTTCCTCCTCCCGACATTAAAATGAAACCGGTAAGAATCAAACCAATTCCAATTAACATGATGGTATAATTGATTTTCCCGAATGCGAAATCGGCTGTTTCTTTTTCCTTAGCCATAAACAGGGGGTTTTAACTTTTTAGTATAAATCTTGAGTATTTCGGTTAAGGTATTTGTTGACGGCAAAAAATGTGCTCACCAATGAAATAAATATTCCCGCCACAATCACACTACCCATTAAGATTCCTATCATTTCAAAGTCCTGAATCTGTACCAGGTCGGGTATTTCGCGACGCGAAAAATAAAGCAATACGGCCAGTAATATATTCGCGATAATGGCCCCGGTGAACCCCTGCATAATTCCACTCCACAAAAACGGGCGTCGAATAAAACCACGGGTTGCGCCTACCAGTTTCATGCTTTTTATTAAAAGTCGTTTCGAATAAAGAGACAGCCGGATGGTGTTGTTTATTAATGCCGCCGCCACAAAAAACAACAGGGCACTGAATCCTAGTATCACCAACCCGAATGTACGGATGTTTTTATTAATCATATCGATAAGCGACTGCTGGTAATATACTTCCTTTACGGCTGCGAATGCAGATATGCGTGATTGCAGGGCGCTCACGGTTTCAATGTCGGCGAAATCGGCCTTCAGTTTTACATCCACCGATGCAAGCAACGGGTTGTACCCTAAAAAATCAACAAAGTCTTCACCAAGATCTTTCTTCAACTCTTCGGCAGCCTCATCTTTCGAAACGAAAACAGCCGATTTTACCGCTTCTGATTTCTCCAGCATAGCCATCAGCTTTGCAATATCGCGGTCCCTGGCTTCGGGCAACAAAATAACCGACAGCTGTATATTTTCTTTCACATATGCCGAAATTTTACGCGCGTGAAGCACCAAAACCCCCAGTGTGCCAATCATAAAAAGCACCAGCGCTATACTCACAACTGTGGATATGTAGGAGGTCCGGAGGGTTTTCCGGGCCATGGTATTTATTTCGGAGGCCATTTTTTACGGGAGCCACAAAAGTAGCTTTTTTAGACTGGAATTCAACCCTGAAAGGGTCGGTTTTAAAGGGATTATTAACAATAACCTTAACTGATGAGACCCCTTTTTTAGTATCTTCGTAGCCTTGTTTTTCAACTCCCCGGCATCAAATATCTTATTGATTGAGTATTAGTTGAGAAGCCTGGGCCAGTTGCCGGACTTTAGGGGTTGGTTTTTGAATTACAGCAATTAATCGCATGGAATACCATTTTAAGGATATAGAATCACGCTGGCAGCAATACTGGAAGGACCATGGTACCTACCAGGTATCCATCGATCCTTCGAGACCAAAGTATTATGTACTCGATATGTTCCCATACCCTTCGGGAGCCGGCTTACATGTAGGCCATCCGCTGGGATATATTGCATCAGATATTTATTCGAGATACAAAAAACTGAAAGGCTTTAATGTCCTGCACCCAATGGGTTACGATGCTTTTGGCCTCCCGGCCGAGCAATATGCCATTCAAACAGGGCAACATCCTGCCATTACCACCAATGAAAATATTGCCCGCTACCGGCAGCAGCTCGACAAGATGGGCTTTTCGTTCGACTGGAGCCGTGAGGTAAGAACCTGCGACCCGGATTATTACCGCTGGACGCAATGGATTTTTATAAAGTTGTTTAATTCCTGGTATAATCAGGCGGCTCAAAAAGCGGAACCTGTTGAAACACTCATTGCCTTATTTGAAAAGAATGGTAACCGGTTGGTTGATGCCGCCTGTAATGAAAGCGAGGATTTTGATGCTGCAGCCTGGAATCAGTTCAGCGACGATAAGAAACAACAGGTGCTGTTAAACTACCGGCTGGCCTACCTCAGCGAAGCCCTGGTAAACTGGTGCCCGGCCCTGGGCACTGTACTTGCCAACGAGGAAGTTAAAGATGGTGTTTCGGAGCGGGGAGGTTTCCCGGTCGAGAAAAAGATGATGAAGCAGTGGAGCCTTCGCATCAGCGCGTATGCCGGACGTTTACTTGAAGGACTTGATAACATCGACTGGAGTGAAGCCCTTAAAGAGTCGCAGCGAAACTGGATCGGTAAGTCGGAAGGCGCCAGGGTGCGGTTCGCTGTGGCGGATGAAAAACACAAAGGATTATTTGTTGAAGTATTTACAACCCGTCCCGATACAATTTTTGGCGCCACGTTCGTTACGCTCGCGCCCGAGCATGAACTTGTATCTGTACTAACAACCCCCGGGCATACGAAACTGGTTAATGAATATGTTCATCAGGCTACAAAACGATCGGAACGCGAACGGATGGCCGATGTTAAAAAAATTACCGGGTGCTTTACCGGCTCCTATGTACAACATCCGTTTAACGGAAATCTGCTACCGGTATGGGTAGGTGATTATGTATTGTCGGGATATGGTACCGGGGCCGTTATGGCTGTACCGGGGCACGATAGCAGGGATTACGCTTTTGCCAGGCATTTTAACCTGGAAATTAAAGAAGTGGTTTCGGGCGGCAACATAGCGACTGAAGCATTTGAATCAAAAGACGGGATAGTGATAAACAGCGATTTTTTAAACGGCCTTCCCGTAAAAGAAGCTATTGCAAAAGCGGTTGAAATGATTGAACAGGGCCGCCATGGTGAAGGAAAAATAAATTTCCGCTTGCGCGATGCGGTATTCGGCCGGCAGCGGTACTGGGGCGAACCTATCCCTGTTTATTATAAAAACGGTATTCCTTACGCTTTGCGCGATGATGAATTACCATTGGTGCTACCCGAAGTGGATAAATTTTTACCTACCGAAGACGGCGAGCCGCCGCTGGCCAGGGCCAAAAACTGGAAGTATGAAGGCAAATACAACTATGAAAATACTACCATGCCCGGATGGGCGGGGTCATCGTGGTATTATCTCAGGTATATGGACCCTGACAATAACAGGGAGTTTGCATCCAGGGAATCTTTAAGTTATTGGAAAAATGTCGACCTGTACCTGGGTGGCTCCGAGCATGCGACGGGGCATTTGTTGTACGTCAGGTTCTGGACTAAATTCCTGTACGATCTGGGCTATCTCACGTTTAGTGAACCGGCTGTAAAGCTTATTAACCAGGGTATGATCCAGGGGACATCCTGTTTTGTTTACCGGGTAAACGGCACATCACAGTTCGTGTCATCGGGACTAAAGGACCAATACGAAACCACCGCCATTCACGTAGATGTTAATATAGTCAGCAATAATGTACTGGATGTGGAGGCATTTAAAAAATGGCGTGATGAATTTGCTTTGGCTGAGTTTATCCTGGAAGACGGGAAGTATATCTGCGGAAATGAAGTCGAGAAAATGTCAAAATCGAAATGGAACGTTGTAAGCCCCGATTCCATTATCGACCAGTATGGCGCCGATTGCTTGCGGATGTATGAAATGTTTTTGGGACCCATTGAACAAAGTAAACCCTGGAACACAAATGGTATAACCGGTGTTTCATCGTTCCTTCGCAAATACTGGAGGCTGCATTATACCGGTGGCGCCTTTAATGTCAGTAACGAAAAGCCATCAGCCGAAGAGCTCAAAACACTTCATAAAACCATTAAGAAAATTACCGAGGATATGGATCGGTTTTCTTTTAACACATCGGTAAGTACTTTTATGATTTGCATAAACGAATTGTCGGATTTACGTTGTAATAAAAAGGAAATATTACAACCACTCGCCATATTGATGTCGCCATACGCGCCACACATAGCCGAAGAGTTGTGGCATTTGATGGGCAATACCGGCTCTGTTGTTAACGCGACTTTCCCTGTTTACGACGAAAAATTTCTTGTCGAAAACGAGTTTGAATATCCTGTTTCGGTTAACGGAAAAACCCGTTTCAAAATCAATCTGCCGCTCAGCCTGAACAAAGATGAAGTAGAGCAACGGGTATTGACATCGGATGAAATGGCAAAGTGGCTCAATGGCAATAACCCAAAAAAAGTAATTGTTGTTCCGGGCCGGATTGTAAATGTTGTAATTTAAATTAAAAATTCAGATATTAACGTCATGAAATTATTAGGTCAACACATTGAAGCACTCATTTTCACCAGTGAAACCGCGCTTTCGCCGGATGAAATCATCGCCTGTTTGAAAGCTGTTTATGGCTGGGAACTCAAGAAAGATGATATTTCGGAAGAGGTAATAAAGCTCCGGCAAAAATATGCCGACGACGACTACTCATTTGAGCTTTGCGAAATTGCCGGGGGTTATCAGTTTTTAAGTAAAAAAGATTACCACGCTTCCATTCATGTTATGTTGCAGCTTAAAGAAAAGAAACGACTGTCTACAGCTGCTCTTGAAACATTGGCCATCATCGCTTACAAGCAACCTATAACCAAACCCGAACTCGAACATATACGTGGTGTGAGTTGCGATTATTCTATTCAAAAGCTACTCGAAAAAGAACTTATAGTAATTGCCGGAAAGAGCGATGGTCCCGGAAGGCCGCTTTTGTATAATACCAGTAAAAATTTCATGGACCATTTTGGATTGCGTTCCGTAAAAGACCTGCCCAAATTAAAAGATATACAACCGGCCGGACTGAACGAAATCGGGATGCCTGCTGAGATGATGGATGATTCGTCCGATTCATTATCGTCGGGCGAATCCCTTACTGCCATGGATGAGGAGCCCTCGGTGAGTGAAGATTATATTACTCAGGAGGCCGGTGCGCACGACGAGGAAACGGAACCCACATCCTGATACGGGTTCCGGTGTTATTTTTGGAACACCATTTGCATAAGCACCAGCCATGAAATACCTGATAATCATTTTTTTATTGATGATATCCGGTTCCGGCATTATTGCCGGACAGCCGGGAAAACTGCGCAACGTTCATAATGAGGCATTTAAGGCAGGCGAAATCCTGGAATATCGCATTCACTACGGATTAATTGATGCGGGTGAAGCCCGGCTCGAAGTGAAAGAAAAAATTACCACGATCAGTAACCGGCCCTGTTACCACGTTGTGGGTACGGGGCAAACCAAAGGCGCTTTCGACTGGTTTTTTAAGGTCCGCGACCGTTATGAGTCGTATATTGATAAGGACGCATTAATTCCATGGATTTTTATCAGGAGAATTGATGAGGGGGGATATATTAAAAATCAGGATGTAACTTTTAATCATTACAAGAATACTGCTTCTTCAAACAAGCTAACTATTCCCGTACCCGAAAATGTACAGGACCTGGTTTCGGCATTTTACTATGCACGCACTTTCGATTATGCCAATGCTAAAATTGGAACTATATTTCCACTAACGGCTTATCTCGATGATGAGGTGTTTACCATGAATGTGCGTTTCATTGGAAGAGAAGTAATTAAAACCAGGCTGGGAAATTTTAACTGTATAAAGTTCCGCCCGATGTTGCTTGAAGGCCGTGTATTTAAAGATGAAGAGGACATGACGGTTTGGGTTTCGGACGACGACAACCGGATTGTGGTTCGCGCTGAAGCAAAAATTTTAGTAGGTTCTATTAAAATGGACCTTAAAGGTTATTCCGGACTGGCTAATCCGTTGAGCTCACGAAAAGTTCAATAAAATTATACCAGCGAATTTTTGTAAAGGTATTCGGCAATTTGAACCGCGTTGGTAGCCGCTCCCTTACGGAGATTATCCGAAACAATCCAAAGGTTTAACGTGTTCGGCTGGCTCTCGTCGCGACGCAGGCGGCCTACAAATACATCATCCTTTCCCTCACTTAATAACGGCATAGGATATGTGAATTTTCCTGGGTCGTCCAGTAATTTTATTCCCGGCGATTCAGCAAGCAGTGTTCTCACTTTTTCCAGCTCAAACTCTTTTTCGAATTCTACATTAACTGATTCGGAGTGACCTCCCTTAACAGGAACACGAACGGCGGTTGCGGTAACACGAATATTATTATCACTTAGAATCTTGCGTGTTTCATTCACCATTTTCAGCTCCTCTTTGGTATAGCCGTTGCCGGTAAACACATCGCACTGCGGTATTACATTGCCATCGATTCTGTAGTGGTATACCCGGTCGGCTTCCCTCCCTGCATGTTCATCTTCGAGCTGACGCAACGCTTTTGCTCCGGTACCGGTAACCGACTGGTAAGTTGAAACTACTATTCTTTTAATAATGTATTCACGGTGCAAGGGAGCAAGAGCCATAACCATTTGAATGGTTGAGCAATTTGGGTTGGCAATAATTTTGTCGGACTTTGTGAGTTCGCCGGCGTTTATTTCGGGAACAACCAGTTTGATTTCGGGAACCATTCGCCATGCCGAAGAGTTATCGATGACAACGGTTCCGGCTTCAGCAAATTTGGGAGCCCAGTCGAGTGAGGTTCCTCCTCCCGCCGAAAAGAGTGCAATGTGAGGACGTATGGCCAATGCATCGTTCATTGAAACAATTTTGAAAGGCTTCCCCTTGTATGTTATTTCCCTGCCAACAGACTTTTCGGTAGCCACCGGTATTAACACGGTAACCGGAAAATTTCGTTCTTCAAGAACTTTTAACATGACTGTGCCCACCAGTCCGGTTGCACCTACTACTGCTACTTTCATATGAATTTAATCAATATCTGAATTGTTTTTGCTCCCTCTTACACCGCCGGTTTTTCACCGGTGCTTTTCATATGTATATCCACCTGGCGAAATGGAATGGTAATATGATTCTTCTGGAATTTCCGGCTCATCGCTAAATTGATACGACTCTTCATCATTCCCTGCCGGTGTAAAAGTTTCGACGTCCATATAACCAATTCAAAAACCATGGCGTCGGCGGCGAACTCTTTCAGCCTCACTGAGGGCGGTGGATCCTTGGCCACATTGGAGTCTTCATTCGCTACCTCATGTAACAACTTCACAACAAGGTCCTGGTCGGTTCCATAAGCTACGGGGACAGGAATTTTAAACCGCACCATCTTACCTGCCAGGCTCCAGTTGGTAACGCGTGTTGAAATTAATTCGGAGTTTGGAATGATTACGCTGATACCATCGTTGGTAACAACCGTTGTGGCCCGTGCCGAAATATTTACAACATCTCCTGTAGTTCCGCCTACTTCAATACGGTCGCCTACTTTAACCGGGCGTTCAAGCAATATCACCACCCCACTCACAAAGTTATTCGTAATGCTTTGCAAACCGAAACCGATACCTACACCCAGCGCACCACCCAAAAGGGCCAGTCCGCTCAAATCAATACCACTTGTTTGCACAACAATAAAAAACCCGATTACAAAAAATATATACCGGCTGATGGTGCCAAGAGCTTTTCTTACGCCGATATCCTCATTGTAGCGCAGCAATAATTTATTCACCATGAAATTCATGAACAGTTTCGACAGCCACGCCAGAATGATAATGGATGCAACCAGTTTGAAAATAAACCAGACCGAAAATTCCGCCTTGCCAAAACTGAATAACGGATACGTTAACAGTTCAGGAAGATGTTCGGATACGTTTGGTAATTTCATGAATTTATTCGCGGTAGGGTTACAAAAGTAATCATCCTTTCAACAGTTTTTCTTTTAACTCCCTATTAATCCCCGCGGTGATACTTTATCCGCCTTTCCTCCAATTCCCCTGTGTTACCTCCGCATAAAGTCAGGATGTTTATTAATCAATTACCCTTACTGACTATTTGCCCGGCATGTATATAACCCTTAAAACCCTTCCCAGGCCGTTCAGATTATTCCCCGATTAAGCTACTCAAACAGTGAATTTTTAATGGGTAAAAGGAACTTTAATTAGGGTGAATGGCAATTATTTAGAGGCGAACATATCACGATTGAAATTTAATGTGCTGATTATCAATATTATGAGATAATCCGGACAAAATTAACCGCTTTTTATCCACCCGGCACTATACATTTGAACCCGAATTGCCTGTAATCCCCTCGTTATATTTTTTGAACAATTGCACACGCTAACCAACGCCTGTTAAAAATACCGGTGGCCCGGCCTGCTATACAATCGAATCATGAAGAAACCCCTGAAACTGTTAAACATGAAAATGAACTCCTGCTTATTTGTGGCATTCCTTACAGCGGGCTGCCTGTTCACGCCGGTATTGCATGGTGCCGACCGCATTGGCAGTACTGCCAAAAAAATTATGGAGTTGCAAGCAAAGGCTACCCGGTTTACAGAAGTGAATCCGTTTTCGGTTTCCGCATCAGCGGCAAGCCAGAAGGTAGGTTTGTCCGTTGCACGCTACACCATGCTTGACTTAAATGAAACCGTTACCGGAAATATTCTTGCAAGCCGGCCATCCTTTCTGAGGGTTTCGGTACCGGGAACCACCAATGGCTTTTCTGTTTTATTGTATAAGGTTGATATTTCACCTTCGGGATTTCAGCTTCTTACCAGTGATGGCAAATCCTACCAGGAACTTAATGCTGTTGTTCATTACCGTGGCATGATTGAAGGTGATCCCTATTCGGTTGCGGCGTTTTCCTTTTCGATGGAAGAAACCATGGGAATGATTTGCAATGATGACGGCAATTATGTGGTTGGCAAAATTGATGACCCTAACGTTGATGAATACTTGTTTTACAACGACAAGGACCTGATGCGTCAACTCAACTATACTTGTGGCACCAACACCGAAGTTAACGCTGAACTTCATTATCAGGATATGAATAAACTTCCTGAGTCAACTTCGGTAAATTGTGTTAACTGGTACTATGAAATCGATTATGATATTTTTGTCGGCAAAGGAAGTGTGGCCAATGTTAACAGTTATATACAAGGGGCATTCAATCAGGTTGCCACCTTGTATGATAACGATGGTATATCCATCGCAT